>JANQFT010000280.1 GCA_028277685.1 Phycisphaeraceae bacterium | reverse complement strand
CATCGCTGACGTTGGCCGACGCCGGGCTGGACTTTATTCCAGAGCATGGCAGCTTCCAGTTGCATGTCACGCAGGTTTCCACCGGCACGCGCATCACCGAGCAAATCAACATCGATCTGGATGGCGTGGGTGGACCTGACATGAGTTTGAACGATGTGATCGCGGCGATCGACGCGGTGGCGAACATCAGTGCTTCACTCACGCCGGATCGTCGCATTCAGATCACCGCCGATTCGACGGATTACCAGTTCAGTTTCTCGGATGATTCATCGGGCATTCTCGCTTCGCTGGGGGTGAACACGTTCTTCACCGGCATCGGCAGTAACGAAGTGGCGGTGAACGAGGTGATCACCAACGACCCGACGCTGGTGGCAGCGGGACAGGGGCATGTGGAAGGTGATAACCGCAACGCGCTGGACATCGCTTCGCTTCAGGATGCACCGATCAGTGATTTGAATGGATTATCGCTTCGCGAGATGTGGAGCCGACATGTTGAGGATTTGGCGGTCCGCGCGCAACGGGCGCAGCAGGAAGTGGCGGCGACGGATGTGATCGTCGAAAGCCTGGAAGCGCAGCGTCAATCGGTGAGCGGCGTGAGTCTGGATGAAGAATCGATCAACCTGCTTCAGTACCAGCGGGCATACCAGGGGTCGGCCCGGTTCCTGCAGGTGGTGGATGAACTGATGCAGACGTTGTTAGGACTTTTGGGATAAACCATGGGTAGCATTCCGGTCAACCTGACGCGTGTGAGTGGCCAACTGAAGAGCCAGTTGTTGCTGAGCAACATGCAGAACACAAACCTGGAGATTCTCCGGGTTCAGAAGGAATTGGCAACGGGCTTGCGCGTCACGCGGCCTTCGGATGATCCCGCTTCAGTGGGCAGTATCGTTTCGCTGCGCAAGACGCTGAACATTTACGCCCAGCAAACGACCAACATGACTCAGGCGATGGCGGTGATGGACAACACCGATCACGCCATGGCTGATATTTCCGACCTGCTGTTGGAAGTACAGAACATTGCCAGCTCGCAGGTTGGCGTGGGCAGCAACACCGAAACGCGTGCGAACCAGGCAGGCGTGGTGCAGGGCAAGTTGGATGCGTTGCTTTCGATCGCGAACCGTGAGTACCAAAACATCTACCTGTTTGGTGGTCGTCGCACGGAGGGGCAACCGTTTATCGACCAACTCAGCGGTGTGCGGTACGCCGGTGGTACGGATGATATGTGGGGCGACCTTGGCATTCTCAGCCAGCTTGGCGTGAACACCAACGGGGCGGATGCCCTGGGCGGTTTGAGCGAACGGGTGGAAAGTCAGGTGGACCTTGATCCGCAAGCCACAGCCGACACGCGATTGGTCAACGTGAACGGCGCAGCGGGCGTGGGCATTCACCGCGGCACGTTGAACGTCATTGTGAACGGGGTGGAAACGCAGGTCGACCTGACCACGGCCGACACCGTGGGCGATGTGGCCGACCGCATCAACGCGGCGATTGCTGCGGAAGATCCGACCGCAGGTTCGTTGAGTATCGTGGGCAGCGGTTACAGCCTGACGGCGAACGGTGGACACACGATTCAGATTTCTGACATCGGCACATCGGTGGTCGCGCGTGATCTGGGTATCGACATCACCGCCAGCAGCGGCATCACGGTGGGCGGCGATATCGATCCACATCTGACGGAACTGACCGATCTGAGCGCATTGGGTGTGCCGGTCGATCTGACCAGCGGCATTGAAATCACCAATGGCAGTCTCACCCGCACGATTGATCTGTCTTCGGCGAACACGATTCAGGACATCATGAATGCGATCATGGCTGAAGACCTCGGCGTGCGCGTGGTGATCAATGATGATGCGACCGGCTTCAATTTGTACAACGAAATCAGCGGCACCGAGATGAGCATCGGTGAGAATGGCGGTACCACCGCGTCCGACCTTGGCCTGCGCAGTTACGCCACCACCACCGAACTGAAAGACTTCAATCACGATTACGGCGTGCGCATCAGCCAGGGCGTGGATGATTTTGAAATCACCACGGCAGATGGCGGCGTGTTCGCCGTGAACCTCGATGGTGCCCTGACCGTGCAGGACGTGATCGATGCGATCAACACGGCAAGCGGTGGTTCGGTCACGGCGGGGCTGACCAGCAACGGCAACGGACTGGAGATTACAGATAACACGGTCGGCGGCGGAGCGCTGCAGGTGACGGGACTGAACGGTAGCTTCGCCATGCAGGACCTGGGTCTTCCGGTCAGCATGGCGCCAGGCGGGGTGATTACCGGCAGCGATGTGGCCACGGTGCGCACTGAAAGTGTGTTCACGCACCTGATGGCCCTGCGCGATGGATTGCTGAATGACGACAGCCTGGCGATCACGCTGGCGGGTGAAAAGATTCAGCAGGACATCGATCGCATTGCTTCTGAACGGGCACAGATCGGGGTACGCAATCAACAGGTCGACGATGCGATCAGCCGCACGGCGGACCTGAAGCTTCAGGCGGAGGAACTGCTCAGCGGCATCCGCGATGCAGACTACGCCGAGGCGACAAGTCGGTTTACCCAGCTCCAGCAACAGCTTGAGGCGAACATGCTCAGTGGGCAGATCATCCTCAACATGAGTCTGCTGGACTTTTTGCGATGAGGTGTACTCATCGCCACACGGGTCGCTTGTTGGGCCAGGCGCACGTGTGATGACAGGATGTCAGCCCGGTCGTGATGACCGGGAGATCCAGGATGGATGGCCCAATGATTTGGGGGTGTTCCGGTGCAAGGGAACACGTCACGTTTCGGACAAGGGGAAGTGGATGACGATCGTGTCATCACCTTCCCGAAAGGATTGCTTGGGTTCCCGCGCTACACGCGGTACGTGCTGATTCAGCCGGCTGACGACAGCTACTTTTTCTGGCTGCAGTCGCTGGACGCGCCGGAACTGGCTTTTGTGGTCACCGATCCAAGCTTGTTTGTGCAGGACTACACGGTAGCCCTGAAACAGGAACAGATGGATGAGCTTGGCATCAGCAGTGTGACCGAAGCCCAGGTGTTCGTGATCGTGAACAAACGCGGCAATGTGTTGACCGGCAACCTGCAAGGCCCGCTCGTGGTGCACACGGCTGAACGTGCAGGTCGGCAACTGGTGCTTGCAGATCGTCGTTATGACACGCGCGTGCCGTTGGTGGATTTGAACCAGCAGGCAAAAGCGGCGTCGGCATAAAGTCGGTGGATACGTGTTGGCAGACCCACGGTGGGTTTGCCAGCTGGCGCGTCGTGATCGGTCGTGAAGATCACGGCACCGGCGCTTGGAGGCGTCGGTTCACAAAGACCCAGCAAGAGTCGCCAAGTAAGCGACTCAAGCGTTAAGGCCCACGGAAGGAGCCGAACCATGCTGGTACTTTCACGTCAGCGCGACGAAACGATCATGATCGGCGACGACATTGAAATCACCGTCGTCGACATTCGTGGCGATAAGGTCCGCCTTGGGATCAGCGCCCCACCCAGTGTGCCGGTGCACCGCAAGGAAGTGTATGAAGCGATCAAGCGTGAAAATCGCGATGCGGCACGGGTGAGGCTGGATGATCTTGGTAAGGCAGACGAATCACTGAGAAAGTCGGGTTCGAGTGGAAAGGATTCGGAACCTGGCACTCAGAAAAGATAAGAACGTTTCGCGTGTGACTTGTTTTTTAGTGGATCCAGAATTTAACGGAACCCAACACCAATGAGGCCTGTGCAGAACATTTCAAACGTCAAGAGAATGTCACGCCAGGCCGCGTAGCAATCACGGAGGATTGCCATGGGTAGAATTAACACCAACGTCTCCTCGATGATCTCGCAACATAATCTTGCGAGAGCCAACGAGAACCTGGAGGTCCGCCTCCAGCGGTTGAGTACCGGTCTGCGGATCAACCGGGGAGCGGATGGTCCGGCCGCGTTGATCATCTCAGAACGATTGCGCTCGGAGATCGAGGGCATCGGCCAGGCGATCAACAATGCTGAACGCGCCACCAACGTGATCGCCACCGCCGAGGCCGCCCTGGCTGAGGTGGCTAACCTGCTGACCAGCATTAAGTCGCTGGTTGTGGAGGCGGCGAACACCGGCGGTCTCAGTAAAGAAGAGATCGAAGCCAACCAGTTACAGGTTGACGACGCGATCGCTTCGATCACCCGCATCGCCAACACCACCACTTTCGCCGGGCTGAAGCTGTTGAACGGCTCGATGGATTACATCACCTCTGGTTTGAACGCGAACCAGATCACTGATGCCAGTATCCACCAGGCGAACTTCGGCGTCGGGTCGACTATGCCGATTTCGGTTGAAGTGGTGTCCAGTGCTCAGAAGGCGGACCTGGTCCTTTCCACAGGAACGCTCACCCTCACCAGCAGTGTCACCATCGAAGTGACGGGCAACGCCGGCGTGGAAACGCTGCAGTTCGTGTCCGGCACGGCGTTGAGTGCGGTGGCCTTTGCGGTGAATCGGGTATCGGACTCAACCGGCGTCAGTGCCTCGATCGTCAGTGGTGCTGCTGCGGGCTTAAGTGCCCTGTCGTTCACGTCGGCTGGCTTCGGTTCTGATTCGTTCGTCAGCGTGCGGCAGCTTGGTACGAACGCGCAGTTCTTCCAGACTTATGATGCCGTGGGCGGTTCGGCTGTCGAACGTGATGCCGGCGTCGACGTGCTCGCGCTGATCAACGGTACCCTGGCCCTGGGCGATGGTACGGAAGTGAAGCTCAAGAGTAGCACGCTCAACGTTGAGTTGCAGTTATCGGACACTTTCGCCCAGCAGACGGCCGCTACCAGCACGTTTGATATTACCGGTGGTGGGGCGGTCTTCCAGCTTGGTCCGGTGGTGCAGACGGCTCAGCAGATCAGTTTCGGCGTCCAATCCGTCGCCGCGACCCGGCTGGGTGATACCACCAGTGGTTTCTTAAGCTCGATTGTCAGCGGCGGAGCGAACTCGCTGGTGGCCGATCGATCGCGGGAAGCCGGCGAAATTGTGGATAAGGCCATCACGCAAGTGTCGGTCATCCGCGGTCGGCTGGGTGCGTTCGAAAGGAACACCCTGCAGACCAACGTCCGCAGTCTGCAAACCGCCCTGGAGAACGTGACCAGCAGCGAATCGCAGATTCGTGATGCCGATTTCGCGACGGAAACTGCCGAACTGACCCGGGCTCAATTGCTCGTCAACGTGGGTACCACCGTGTTGGCGACAACCAACCAACAGGCCAGTTCCGTATTGCAGTTACTCCAGTAAGCACGTTATCGGTCCCGCTGACCACCCGGCGGACAGTGACGTCCGAAGCAGAATGATGTTTCCAACGGATCGCTCATTAGAGTGGTCCGTTTTTTTCTGGGTGTAACCAAAGTGGGCCTTTTTCCCGGTCGATAGTGGGTTTGTTCGCCTGTGAGAACTGCCTCGGCAGTGCAGGGAGGTTGCGCGCTCAGCGGGTTGTACCACGCTGTTTGGGTAGCGCGATCTGTATGGAGATGACCGTTGTCCGATAACGGAATCTTTTTTCGGAAGTTATTAAGAAGCGGCTTAACTGCCGAACTAAGGCAACCGATAGGACACCACAGCAACTGGGCGAGTGTCCCTCACGCCCGATCGCTGACAGGACAATAGAAGACTGATTCTCACAGGCGTTACGGACGAGGGCAGATTCACAAGCCGGTTTACTTAGTCAGGACCACCGGCGACTGAATCATCGGGTTCGAAAAGGATTGCCGGCCCAATAAGAATTTTTTGGGCCCTTGCTCAAGGTTGGACCAGAGCAAGCCGAACTTATGCGTGTTCATGGAGGACACACACGATGAGTAGAATTAACACCAATGTCCCGTCGATGCTCGCTCAGCGCACGCTGAAACAGCAGAACGACCTGCTGACAACCAGTCTGGAAAGACTGAGCACAGGTCTGAGAATCAACCGTGGTTCGGATGATCCGGCCGGGTTGATCGCCAGTGAGAATCTCCGCGCTGAGAAGGCCGCCATCACGGCTGCGATCTCGAACGCCGAGCGTGCTGACCAAGTGGTCAACATTGCTGAAGGCGGCTTGGTGGAAATCTCCAATCTGCTGACCGAGCTTGAATCGCTGGTTGATACCTCAGCCAACGACGCGGGCCTCAGTGCGGAAGAGAAAGAAGCGAACCAGCTTCAGGTCGACTCGATCCTGCAAACGATCGACCGTATCGCCAACAGCACCAGCTTTGAAGGCATCAAGCTCCTGAACGGTACGTACGCTTACACCACCAGTGGTGTCAGCACAACCGCGCTGGACGATGTGGCCGTCAACGCTGCGCGTCTGCCCGTCGGTGGTAGTGTCGGCGTGACCGTCGATACCGTCAGTGCCGCCTCTGCTGCCTACACCTTCCTTTCTGCGGGTGCGGGCAACCTGCTTAGCGGCACATCGCTGACCCTCGAGGTGGCGGGCAACAAAGGCATCCAGCAGTTCACGTTCGCCAGTGGCACGACTGGCGCGGCCATGGCTTCCGCCGTCAACGCTTTCAGCAGCGTGACTGGCGTGAGTGCGGCTGCCAGTGGTGTCTACCTGCGATTCAACTCCACCGAGTTCGGTTCGTCACAGTTCGCTTCGGTGAAGAAGATTGCTGGTGATGCGGCTTATGACGCTTCCCTGTACACCAATGTCAGTGGTGCCGGTGCGGATGATGTGAAGGACTTTGGCTACGACGCCAACGTTGTCATCAACGGCCAAGCGGCCACCGTGGACGGTTTGGACGCTCGCGTTTCCTCAGGTCTGCTCGATGTGCAAGTCACACTCGCATCGGCAAACAACACTGCGGGCGCGACAGAAAGCTTCGATGTTACCGGCGGTGGTGCGACCTTCAGCCTTGCACCCAAACTCGACTTGGCCGGTCGTGCATCACTGGGTATCGAGGCCGTGACCACCGGTCGACTGGGTTCACGAACCAACGGGTTCTTGAGCACCCTGGCCACCGGCGGTACCAGTAACGTAGAAACAGGCGATGTGGATACCGGTCAGTTGATCGTCCGCGACGCCATCACTCAAGTATCGCAGCTCCGTGGACGCCTCGGTGCTTTCCAGAAGAACACCGTCGCCGCGTCCATCCGGTCGCTCGGCGTGGCCCTGGAGAACACTGCGGCTGCCGAAAGCCAGATTCGCGACACCGACTTCGCCAGCGAGACTGCCAACCTCACCCGTTCGCAGATCCTCGTGAACGCAGCTACGAGTGTGCTTGGTCTGGCCAACTCCAGTCCGCAGTCTGTGCTCTCTTTGATTGGGTAATCGCCGAGGCTTCCGATCGCTGCTCGGCACTGATAAGCGACGCCTGCAAGGGCGTCGCTTTTTCACGCGCGCACAGATTTTACGCTAACGCTTCAATGATAGCCGCGCGTGTCAACCCGCGGAAAACTTGCCAGAAGTGTTACGTGTTTCCGTGAATGCATCTCACTGACCGGGAGAGGTCACGCTAATGCTCTTAGCAACCATCGTAGCCATGGCAAGATGACCACGCTGTGACAGGTGCAGGTCGTCCAGTGTCGCATCGGGAAGGCTTAGCACACGTGCGAAGTGGCGTTTGGGGATCAGGGCAGCATTGTATTTTTTTGCCAGTTCACGTTGCGCCTGGCCGTAACCGTTGGTGAACGGAAACAGGGGTATCTCGATCAGTAATAGCTTGTGTCCCGCATGGTGTAACGCGGCCAGCAGGGCATCGTAGTCTTTCCGGAACGTTGCCGAGGCGTGACGGCTGATCAGGTCGATGCCCCCGATCTCCACAATGACCAGTGCGCTCGGACGATCAATTTGTCGGGCCTGTTTCATCGCGCCGGCGGCAGATGTACCCCACACCGCCAGGTTGGTCACCGGGTTTGGCAGCATCCCGTCCAACACAGCCGGCCACGCCTTGGCATCGCACTCTGTACCTGCGCTGATTGAATCACCCAGCACGTAGATCGGTGTGTCCGGCGCCACGCCCACCACCGGCCTTTGATGGTAAGGAGTTTCCGCCAACACGAGCATCGCTGTGCCAACACCCACCGCCACGGCACAGTGCCACTTGTGCCTCGGGCGCAGCCTGGGTCTGTTCAGGATGTATAAGCCAATCACCGCACTGATCAGCCACAGTGCATACAACCAGACTGGTTGAGGCGTTCCCGAAATCACCACCACCACGATCCCTGCGCCGGCAAGTACTCCCAACGCACGCGAAACAAGAAGCTGTTTCAACGGCCACCGTAACCACACGGCCACCACCACCAGAATCAAACTCACAAAGAATGATGTGCCATCTGCGAAGGAAGTGATGAAAGGGCTCAACTGAATCACCCCAGTCAGAGTTCAGAACACCAGTAGAATTACCGGCAAGCAGATCATATGTTCCACAGAAAATAGCCGCCAGTGCAACCTCGCGGTATCATGACCATCAATCAGATCGCTGACGGGCAGGTGGGTTATGGCGCAAATCATCATCGTGCAAGCCAGCGAACGCTTCGGTTGGTTCAGCCGGTACATCGTGCAAATCGATCGGCAGACGCTAGGTCAACTCGCGCCAGGGCAGTCGCTGACCCTGGACGTTGAACCAGGCGACCACACCGTGCAAGTGCTTTGGGATCACGCTCGAAGCAAAGCGTTGTCCCTCACGCTTGAGCAAGGTCAGACCGTTCGCCTGCGTTCATCCCGCAGACGCCGGTGGCTGTTTGAATGGCTATGTGCCAACCCGGCTTTCCTGATGGAATGGGAAACACTCAAACTTGCAGTGGCTCCTTCCACAACATAAGACGGATTCTCCGCAATGGAGGATTCAGCATGATGTACCTGCAAACGGTGACCGCCGCGTTGGACGTGTTGATCGAAACGGCCAAACCTTACGATGGGTTGTTTCCTTCCATCATCGATCGCCAGACGCATCGCATGATGGACCAGCGCCCGCCGCATATCGATGGTCAGCGAGATGGCGACCGTTCGCACCTTGGCTGCAACCTGTTGCACGACCATGTGGTGCTGCACCTGCTTGACCAACTGGGCAGGGTGTTGGGCCGTGCGGACTACACTGCGACCGTCGATCGGTATCTTGCCAGGTTTCTTTCGCATTGCACCGATACACCCACGGGCCTTTGGCCTTGGGGTGAACATGCTTACTGGCATCTGATTGAAGATCGCATCGGCAACAGTTATGTCGATGCCGGCAACCCCAACGCGCCGCTTCAGCATGATCACCTGCGTCAGGCGCCGCTTTGGTTGTGGCAGCGACTGTGGAACATCGACCATGCGCCGGTTGAGCGCTTCGCCGACGGTCTGGACCTGCATTGGCGCGATGATGCTCGCACCGAATACATGCGTCATGCCCATATCGCTGAGGTGAAGCGCATGGGTGGATTGGATGCGGATCGCTCGTGCGATTTCCCGCGTCATGGCGGGTTTTACATGTTCGATTGGGCGTTCGTGCTCGCGCGCACGCAGAATGCGGAACTTGCGGGCAGACTGTGCCAGAACATTGGTCGCATCGCCGACTACTGGTGGGTTGAACGCAGTGCCACGGGTTTACTGCGTAGTGAGCGGCGCACCGAGCGCGCGGGTGAAGAATCGCACAAGCGTCGCATGGTCACGCAAACGTTGTCGTTGGGGGTATCGATGTTGGAGGCGGCTGCTTTGCTGGCCGATACGGATGCGGTGTTGGCAACATTGCTGCGTGAACGTGGCAACGTCTACCTGAACGCGGCACTGGAAGCAGGGCACCAGTACCAGGAGGCGTTCTTTGTTGGCAGTTGTGAGGATGACTTGTCCAACCCCGCCGCCATGAGCATTTGGGGCAGTGTGTATGGCCAGCCCAACATTGGTGCACCGGCGCTGTTGATGCTTGCCGCCGAACGCGAAACGCGTGATGCGCGTTGCCTCGCCTTCGCTGAAGCAGCCGGTCACGCGCAAGCATTGCAACCGTTCCCCGCCGATGCCGTGGTTCCATCTCGCGACCCCGGCCACGCGCTGTGCCTGATGATGAACCTGCACCAACGCACTGGTGATACGAACTGGATCGACCGTGCCATGCGATTGGCAGATCGGGTGTTGCCGATCTATTTTGATCGCCCCTTACCTCGGGCCGCGACGAACGCTGACTGGTACGAATCCCAAACCATCCCTGGTTTCCTGTTGTACGGCTTGGCGCAACTCGGTTTGCATCACGGAGGTTACGATCCGATCGAAGCGGACTTCACCAGTCACTACTGATTCACAGAAGGTGTCAGAAATATTTGACGGGCGACATGGGTGGTCAGGTTCTTGTGCATGAAATGCACATGGGTTGGTGCCGTTCCACGGTTTAGTTCTTTGAATTTGAGCGCGCCGGCGACGGGGATGCCGGTGGGCATGCGCACGGCGTAGACCAGAGTGGTGCCGGGGGTGAGTGAGGCAAAACGATGCGTTGTCTGCGGATCATTCGGTTCAGATTTTTGGCGCGCCGCACGCAGGTGACGCATGGCTTCAGTTGGATCTTCCCATGCGTTCTCTGAGGAGACGATAAGGAACTCCGCTGCGCCATCCACCGACAGTGTCCAGTGATCAGTGAAGACGTTGGCCGCCAGCATCGCTTCGCCGGGATACTGACGTTCGCCATCTTTGAACAGAGGTGTGGTGTGTGCGCTGGCGAGTCTCAAGGCGCCGTTGATGGCGTTGGCTTCGGCGTCGATCAATTTCGTGGTGCGCAGTTCGGTGAAGCGGATTTTTGGCGGAGTTGTTCCTGCGGGGATGAGCAGACGCAGTGGGTCCAGCGGTCTGATGCCCACACGGTATTGGTAATCGTCGGTGGTTTTCTTCAGGATCAACAGGAACAGGCGTGTTTCCCCCTTGATTTCGGCGGTGGTGGCGATCAGGCCGTTCTCGGGAATTGGCATCGCGTGAGATTGGTACACCGGGCCTGGCTCGACACATGGTTCGCGTTGCCAGTTTTCAATATGCGTGAGAATGTGCTGGTGAGGTGTGGTTTCCAGCCAGTCGAGCAATCCGGTCGGATACGGCTTACCCTCCGGCCAAAAGGGCGCAACCATCAGTCTACCAAAGGTGATCAGCGTATCGCCATCGATGGTGAAGCCTGGTCCTTCCATGGCGTCGGAAAACGTTTGGAATATTGTTTGTCGACCCGCATCAGTTTGCGTGTCGACTTCGGGAAGGCGTACATAGTAGTCGCGCAGCGGAGACACACCGTAGCACTTCGGCGTGCCTGGGCCATCGTAAGGATACACGTGCCGGATGCCCGAACTGAAGGATGTGTGAGTATCCAGGTGGGGCGTGCGATCCAACTTGCGAATCGCACGGATAAACGAATTGATCGTGGCGCGGGGGAAATCTTCGTTGGGTGGCAAAGCCACCTGGGGCAGGCGATGTCGCAACGCAGACACGGTGGTGGGGTCGCCAACGGTGTGTAGCTTCTGTGCGAGAATCCACCATTTGTCGGTAGGCACGATATCGAAGGCGGCAACAAGGTGACGGGAAGCCTTTTCTCCTCCGAGCATGGCCAAAGCATTCATCGCCGCCAGGGATGATCTGTCCATGTACTTGGCGATGAAATCAGCATGCTCGACATTCTGGCTGTACCCCAATGCGAGCAGGCAGCAGTAAATCGTGTTGCTGCCGCGATGGGGTTGCTGGGCGGCCTGGGTGATGGCCTCGACCAGCAAACGCTGCACTTCGGGATGTTTGGCCAAACCCTGCAGCACCCGCGTGGCGTTCGCATCGGCCGGGGGGTGGTCCAACATCGCGATCATCTGCGGTGCGACCTCCGGCCCGTGTTCGATCAAGGCATTCACCGCCTCGTTCGCCATGGAGCGGTTCATCTGCGCCAGCAGTTCCGGATCGATGCGGACGGATGAATCAGAGGCACCGGGATCATCACACCCAATCAGCAGCAGGCACACCAGGCAAAACGTGCAAAGATATCGACGGAGGTTGATCATGTTCGGTTCCCCAACCGATGTGATTGGTGCAATAGACGATGCAGTCATCATCATAAGCTTAGCCACCTGTTGAGCAATGATGATTCGACCGCACGCGTTCCCACAGATGCGAGTCACGAGTAGTTCTGAGTAGGTCCGGGCTTGCCCGGAGAACTACATCAGAACACCAGCAGAATCACGGGCAAGCAGATTGCACCCCAGATGATCGTGTTCCACAGCCAGAGTACGCTGGCGAGGCGCGCGTCCAGGCCGAACAGGTTGGGTACGATCACCGCGGCGATGGCGGTGGGGGTGAAGACTTCGATGACCACCACGTCGCGCGGCAGCGTGCCAAGCCCCAGCGGCGTGAAGTGCAGCATCGCCAGCACGCCCATCATCGCGAGCGGCACCAGCGCGAAACGAATGGCTGCCAGCGCGAAGTGCAACTTCAGGTACTTGCGCGAATCCCCCAGGCGCAATCGCAACCCGATACCGGCGTAACTGCCGATCGCGCCGATGAAGAACAGAATCTCCATCACGTGATATTCGCCGATCCACGAAGGAATTGCGACAGAGAAACCGCTCAACATGATGCCCACCAACGCCAGGTAGAGCGGGGCGGCGCGGATGTCGAGAAAGTTTTGGCGGATGAGTTTACCCATGGGTTCAGCTTGCGTGCCGGTGTCAGAAGAATACGATCGCGCGATCGGGTAGAACACCAGCACCATGAACACCTGCATCATGGTGACGAACGCCATCGCATAGCTGAGCGCCTGGTCGGAAGGCGAAAGCAACGCATAACACAGATATGCACCGAGCGTGAATCCCTGGTTGCTGAGAGCCGCCGAAAGAATGACCACCGCGGTTTGTCCGCGTTCGCATTTCAGCATTCGTGCGACCAGCACCGCTGCACCCCATGCGATGAGCATCTGAACCGGTTGCAGGGTCATCAATACGAACGTGTCGCGATCCAACGGCAAGTGCCAGAACGCCACCAACGCCACCGGCGACCACACCAACACCACCGTCCACAAGTGAAGTGGGCGGCTGATCTGCTCTGCGGCCGCACGGCGTTTTCGCGCGAGGTAACCACCTGCCAAACACACGCCACTGAACAGCGCGAAGATAATAAATCGAATCGTGGGGTCGGCCATGGTGGTGCTTCGGGCGGGGGTGCTCGTCGTCAATTCGCTTCGGTTGGGAGGGCGAAGCTCCTGCTGACTGCAGCGAATGCGGATCCATTATTACATTGCGGCTCGGCTGGAGCCTCGTCCTCCCTTTATACTTTTTGATCCATGGGGTTTGCAAAGTTCTACGTCGCGCTTACCCTACCTGACTCACAGGAGTAAAACAAAATGACAACCTCGCCAAATATTTGGGACCGTTACCGCCAATACCTCTGCGTGTGCGATTCAATCGGCTTGTCGCTCGACATCAGCCGCATGGATTTTGAAGAAGGCTGGCTTGAGCAGATGCAGCAACCGATGCAACTGGCGTTCGATGCGATGGCCAGGCTTGAAGCCGGCGAACGCGCGAATCCGGATGAAAAGGATGACGATGGCGTACCCGGCCGCATGGTGGGGCATTACTGGCTGCGCGATGCCAAACGCGCCCCCACGAAAAAACTCGCCAAGGCCATCACCGATGCGCAGGATGCCACGCTCGAACTGGCCACGCAGATCAAAAACGGCCAGATCAAGCCGCAGAAAGCCGACCGCTTCACTGATGTGCTGGTGATCGGCATCGGCGGTTCAACGCTCGGGCCGCAGTTCGTGGCCGATGCATTGGGCGATCCGGCCACCGATAAGATGACCATGCACTTTTTCGACAACACCGACCCAGATGGGATGTCGCGCGTGCTGCGGCAGATCGGTGATCGACTTGCGTCAACGCTTAGCGTGGTCATCAGTAAATCCGGCGGCACGCCCGAAACACGCAACGGCATGAAGGTGGCTGAAGCAACCTACAAACAGGCTGGCCTGAAGTTCGCGAAGCACGCTGTTGCCGTGACGGGCATGGGTTCCAATCTGGATAAAGCAGCGGAAACGGAGGGCTGGATCGCACGCCTGCCCATGTGGGACTGGGTGGGCGGGCGCACCAGCGTGACCAGCGCGGTAGGTTTGCTGCCCGCAGCCTTGCAGGGCGTGAATGTGAAGGCGCTCCTTCGTGGGGCTGCAGCATGCGATCGCGTGACGCGCAAGCATGACATATTGCTCAATCCCGCTGCACTCATGGCACTCATGTGGTACCACGCCACCGACAACGGTA
>JANQFT010000043.1 GCA_028277685.1 Phycisphaeraceae bacterium | reverse complement strand
GCACCGCATACGTGCCTTCGACCGAATCAAACTTGCTGCTGCCCTGGCCCTGCGAATGCAGGCGGTTGACTTCGTAGATCAGTTGACGGGTGAAGTCGTTGAGTTCTGAAATCGGTTGCTCGATGTCTTCTTCACGCGAACGCAGCAATTGGCCGATTTTACCGCTTTCCGGTTCGAGCAACGAACCGTCGTCATCGATGCGCAGTTCGATTTCCAGGTCGCCATTGTCATCCGAAGCATACTCAACCCGCAACCCGCGGTTCGTACCGGCCAGCACCACCGGAATCGACCCGATGAACACATCCATCGAGCCGGCGTCCTGAATCACGGTGGAGATATCCACGAACTCCGCGACCTTGGCCACAATCTGATCGCGCTCATCTCGCAGGTTGCTCGCCCCATTACCCTGGCCGCGCTCAGCCAGCACGATGGCGCTGTTCAGTTGAGCGATCTGGTCGAGCAAACCGTTGACCGCGTGCACATCGCCTCGGATCGAATCATCCACCTGGCCACGCACTTCGATCAGGTCTTTATGCACGCGATTGATGTATGCTGCCAGCGCTTCGCCCTGCTGCACGGTGAGTGAACGCAGGCTGTTATCGGTGGGGTTGTTGCCCAGTTCGCTCCATGAGTCAAAGAACGCATCGAGCCGGGCGCTCATCCCGTGGTCGGTCAGTTCTGAGTGAATCGTTTCAACCTGGGCGAGCAGTTCCTGTTGTTCCAGCGCACCATGCTGATCGCTGATGGCTGAACGCAACCGTGTCAGCAGCGCCTCATCCGTGGCCCGGATAATCGATTCGATCTTCACGCCCGTGCCAACGAACACACCGGTTTGCGGCTCGATGGTACCAGCAGGCGTGAGATGGACCACTTGACGCGAATACCCCGGCGTGGCCGCGTTGGCCATGTTGTTACCAGCCACCTCCAGCGCCGTCTGGCTGGCGGCGAGGCCGGTTCTGCCGATATGTAACGCGCCTGTGAGTGACATCGTTTGCTATCCGTTACCCGGTCATGCTGAACGAACTCATCATTGCGTTGGGGCCAGCCATGACCCCGCGTTTTCCATACGTGTTGCCGCCGGCGAACAGTTGCTTCATGTTCTGCATGATGCCCTGCATGTGCTGCAGTAAGCCCTGCGTGGCGATGCGGGCGATCGCGCTGTCGTGACGCACCTGATCAACCAGCGAGCGCAGTTCCGCGTGAATCACCTTCAACCGATCCGCCCGTTTCGGCGCGGCATGTTTCACAATTTCCGCCATGCGCATCGGCTGCGTGGCTTTGGGGTCGATCAAACTGGTGATCTGACCGACCAACACCTGCCGCCGTTTTTCAAGCGCACCGATGCGCTGGATGGATTCGTTCTCGCGTTCGCAGCAGTCGGCCACCAGCGCCGGCGTGGCCATGCGCAGGGCTTCGGTCTTGCGGCGAATCAGATCGAGCAATTGCTCATGCTCTTCGCGCAAGCGACGCATCAGTTCTTCAAGTTCTGCCAGCACCTTATCCATGGACATCTACCTTCCGTTCAACGGCAGCTGAGTATCGTTGGACCATCGCGCTAACCAGGCCGGCCGTGTCGCGCTGGGCCATGCGGTCGGCCAGTTGCAGGTCCATCTGGTTCCCGAAGGTGTCTTCCGCAAACCCGCCGTGGAACATGTCGGTCTTGAACGGGTTGTTGCGGGCCTGCTGCAACATGGGAAAGAAGAACGCCATGCCGACGAACTGCACCGCCACTCCGTGCAGTTCATCGCGCATCGCGTCTTTGTCGCTTTGCTTTTCGAGCACCTGGTCAAACCGGACTTCAAACCCATCCAGCGCGCTCAATCCCCCCGCTGTGGCGTGCGTCGCCTGCGGGGTGAGGGTGAAAGTCGGGTTGTCAATGCTCGCTAGTTGCATGACGATCAGTCTTTGATGATCAGCTTCGCGTGCAGCTTCCCGCTGCGGTGAATCTCTTTGACGATTTCAATCCGGTCGGCCGGGGGAACTTTCAGTTGGTTGAATGCGGCCAACAGGTCGGCCAGTCGCACCCCACCACGTCGGGTGGGGTCGATACCGACGAAATCATTCGTGTCGACCTTGGGGTTATCCTGCGTGTACTCGACCGGCGGGGTCATGGTGGTGATGGTGAGGTTCGGATGCGAGATCACCACCGGACTCATCTGCACGTTGCCGGTCATCACGATGGTTTTGGTGCGCTGGTTGATCACCACGCGGGCTTCGGTGCGCACCAGTGTGGGGTCGAGTTGAATTTCCAACAACTGCGCGATGAACGCCGAGGGGTTGCGCTGTTCACGCGGCGGAAGCTGCACCACCACGTTCTTCTGATCCATGGCGAACGCGATCGGCGGTGCATCGGGCGCCATCACATCATTGACCAGCATGGCGATGGTGTTGGCCATGGGCCAGGTCGCGTTCTGGTGGTCGAGCACCAGCGTCATGCGGCCGAACTGATCCATGTACTGCGCCAGCACATCCCGCGTGAGGGTGGCGCCGTTCTGAATCGTGCCCACCGTGGGGATGTTCACATCTTCCAGCGTCACTGCGCCTTCGGCGTAAGCGAACACCGGCGAACCGGGAATCGGACCGACGAGCGGCGTGATGACCAGGCGGCCACCTTCCAGGCTGCTGGCCGGACCGGCGCTGGCAATTTGAATGTCGACCGTATCACCTTCACGCACACCTGCCCCCGGAAGTTTGGCGGTCACGTAAACGACGGCGACGTTCTTGGTGTCTTTCAGTTCGATCGGCGTGACCGAAGCATCATCCAGGCGATTCATCATCGCAGCCAAACGTCGCATGGTCGTCGCGCTCTTGCTGCCATCACCCGTACCCCGCAAGCCCAGCACCAACCCCATGCCGATCAGCTTGTTCGATTCCGCACCCTTGATGCGCACGATGTCCTGTACCTGCACGGCTTGCGAAGGCGCGGCAATCATAAGGATGATCAGAAGGGTGAATGTTTGTGCGTTGCGTTTCATGAACTGCTTTCTTCAGGCGTGGCAAGCCACGGCGTTAAATCGTGTTTCCTTCGTGCCTCAATGCCTTCTGCCTTCCGATCAGAAGTTGAAGATGAAATCAAACACCTTCGTCAGAATGCCTTTCTTTGATGCGTTGCGCAGTTCGCCGGCGTGTTGTTTGTTCACGCGCAGGTCGAACATCTTCGTACTCAGCACGGTGTTATCCGCCGCCACATCCTCGGCCCGGCAGTAACCGGTGAGGGTGATGGTGAGTTTCTCTTTGTCGTTCTGGATGGCCTTGCGCGCTTCAAGGGAAAGGGTGCCGTTGGGTTTGACATCGATCACACGGGCGGTGATGCGGAAAACCACTTCGTCCTTGCGTTCATATTCGCCATCGCCTTCAAACTCTTTGCTGAAGTCGGCGCCGATCTTCGGTGTCACGCCACCATTGGCAGTAAAGGGGCTGTTCTTCAGACGCAGTTGCAGCAGTTGCGTCAGATCAGGCACGTTGGTGATCTCGCCTGCCACCGTTGCTTCTTTTTCGGTTTCGAGTGACGCTTCGCTGCTGGCAGTGGATGATTCACGAACGATGATCGTGACCAGGTCGTGCAACGCGAACTTGCGCGGCGGCACGGGGATGACCGACGTGTACGAAGCCGTTTGCAGCGCCTCGTTCACCATCAACCCGTGTACGCGAGCTGGCTCTTTCGCGGGCGCGAGCAGCAGCGATGAACTCTGCGCCAGCGCACTCGACGTTGCGACCAACATCACCATGGCGAACAACGCACTTCTCATGAACTGCCTCCTCGGGCGATGCCGTTGGGAACCGGATCGTTACGCAGCACCATCACCGCTTCCTGCGGGCCGGTGACGCGGGCGTTGACGACCTGCCGTGTCTTTTCGTTTTTCACTTTGATCAGTTGCCCCACTGCGCCGTCTTCGGTCGCACGCAGCACGCTGCGCAACACCAGTTGACCGCTGACCACACGCACCGTGACGAGTTGGCCGCGACGAATCACGACTGGGGCGTTGAAATCGTCGCGGCCAATCACATCACCCACGCGCACATTGCGGGAGATGCTTTGCCCGACGATCGCTTTCGCATCGGTCAGCGCAGGACGCATGGCCGTGGTTTGCCACATCGTGCCGACCTGCACATCGCCGGCGGTCACAATCTGACCACGCTGCAAGCGCCTGACCGCTTTGACCACGGTGATGCGGCGCTTCACATTCACCGCCACGCGCACGGTTTGCATGCGATGATCACTACGATATTGACGCACCAGCACCGGCACACGACCAACCAGTTCCTTGTTGATCGGCTGAAACTCAAAACGGCCATCGAGTGCACTCAGGTGCCATGCTGCATCATCCGGACGTTGGTATTCGATCTTGATATCGTCTGCCTTCACACCCAGTGACTTGGTGACCCACGCGGTCAGGCGATCACGTAACGTGTGACCGGCGACGATGGGCGATGGTCCTGCGTTCATCGCGGCGATTGGATTGGCCAGCGCCTTCCCCGGCGTGGCGACTTCCACCGCACGATGCTTACCGGCTGATTTGACCGGGCGATTCACCTTGCGTTGCACGCTGATCTGCTGCGCCCCGCGAAGCGACACCTTGCCCCAGTGCACACCCTGCGAAGCTAGTTGCTTGCGCAGGTCGGCCATGTAAACGGTCAACGTTTGCTGCTGCGGGGCGAAGGTGGCGATTTCGATATCCGCCAAATCTTTAACCAGCATGCCGTTCAACTTCGCCACATCGCCCAACGTGACCGCCGCACTGTCTACGCGAACACTGTCACGCAGTGCGATGCTGTTGGCCGTCGCAACGCCACTCAGCAGAAGGCAAATCAGAATGTTCAAACCAAATCGTGTCATGTCAGTTCACTTACCGTCTCAGGTTCGCCACCACCTGCAGAGCCTGGTCGGCGGCCTGGATCGACTGGCTGTTCATCTCGAACGCGCGCTGCGCTTTGATCATTTCCACCAGTTCGGTCACCGGGTCGGCGTTGGAGGCTTCCAGGAAACCTTGAATGATTTCACCCGCACCGGTTTGACCGGGTTCCACTTCGGTGGCCGGTCCACTGGCGGCAGTTTCCTCCCAAAGGTTGCCGCCGATCGGACGCAAGCCCTTCGAGTTGATGAACGTGGTCAGTTGAATGTTTGACTGCGATGTGCCGCCGCCAGCCAACGAAATTTCCACCGTGCCATCACGCAGAATCGTGATGCTCGTCGCGTCGTCAGGGATGGTCAGCCCGTCGGCCAACCGCGGCCCGTTGCGATTGCCCAGCACCACTTCGCCATCGCCGTTGGTAAAGAAATTACCCGCCCGAGTGTAAGCGTAACCGCCGGGGCTTTCAGGACGCTCAACGCGGAAGAAGCCGTTGCCATCGATCATCATGTCCAACGGCTGGCTGGTATCGATGGGCGAACCCTGGACAAAACTCGGATCGGTGTTCGCCACACGGGTACCAAGGCCAACGAAGATGCCGGCTGGACTTTCATCACCGTTCGCGTTCATCACGCCCGGCTGCGCCTTCTCCTGGTACAGCAGGTCTTCAAAGTTCACGCGCGAAGCTTTGAACCCGTTGGTGTTCACGTTCGCCAGGTTGTTCGCAATCACATCCAACTGCGTGTTGAGTGCGCTTAAACCCGTGGCGGCGGTATGTAGGGCGGCTACTGCCATCTGCTTACCTCATCAGACCGATACGCGGCCCAGTGTTCCGACCGTGCGTTCGAGCATCGCATCCTGGTAACGAATCAGGTTGCTGCCGTTGGCGATCGCGCGGGTCGCTTCGATCAACTGCGTCATCTCGCGGACCGGGTCCACGTTCGATTGCTCAACCCAACCCTGTTCCAATGAGCCCCCGCCGGGAACTCTTGTCTTCATCAACGCAGCATTCGCTTCGTACAAACCGTTGCCACGTTGCTGCAGTTGCTGACTGTCGCTCACCTGCCACAGCCCGATCCGCCCCACTTCCTGGCCAGCCTGGGTAATCTGCCCGCGCTCATCGATGCGGATGGGTGAATTGCGATCAACCACGATCGGTTCATCGTTGTGGTTCAACACCGCATGCCCACCGGTGGTGGTGATCAGTTGGCCGGAGGTATCCACGGCAAAACGGCCATCCCGCGTGAACCGCATGGCGGGCTTGCCATCTTCACTGATGCGCACGGCAAAGAAGCCATCGCCCCGGATGCTCACATCCAGGTCGTTGCCGGTCTGCTTGTAGGAACCGGGCGAATAGTCGACCGCCGGACGATGGGCGAACACCCCGCCACCGAGCTGATCGAGAATGGGCTGCTTTGCGTTCATACCGAGCTGATCTTCGATCACTTCCGGATCGCGCTGGCGAAAGGCGCTTAAGGCTCGCTTGAAGCCTGTGGTGTTTGCATTCGCCAGGTTGTTGGCAATGACGTCCTGGCGATGCATGTTCGTCAGGACGCCCGAAGCAGAGAGATACAAGCCGTAGTTCACCGGTCTACCTCCATGTAAACCGGGCCCTGGTTCACATCTTCTTCCAGGGGCGACCTAGGCTTCAGCGCCGTTCCGTGGCGCTGCCACTGCGTAGTAAGCCGCCGGGCATGTTCCGCCTGGTGCATCTGCTCTGCGGCTTTGGCCAGCCGTATGAGCGTTGCTCCGAGGTTCGCATCACCCGAGCGTTCTGCAATCTTCTGCCAAACCTTCGACACGTGTGCCTCCTTGCACCTGATGCCGAGACAAGTCCGCGCAATCCGATTCGGCCAAGATAAGGCAACGCCCGTGCCGGGAGGGAAAGTGAGCCAGGAACGGGCAACTAAAAATCTCGCTAAGTTATTATTTTCGATATAGTTACGACTAAGTGCACATCAAAAGTGGACGCAGGATGCTGCATCGGGCGACATCCAAACAAGCGCAGGAATTGCCGACCGCAAGCCAATCTTGCGCGGCCGAAAGCGCAATGGGCGCCCCGCTTGAGGCTTGCGCAATCCTGGCTCTCCCGCCCTCAGGGCTTGAGACTCAAGACTGCCCCCTGACACACGATGACTTGCGAATCATGGCTTGTAAGTCATTTTTTGACAAATGAATACGATCAAATATCCGGGCAGATACGGACTATCAGACCCGGTATCCCGCATCGTGCACGCAAACGTAGCTGGAGCAAGGGTATAGCGCATCGGGGGAGAGCCCGTGCGGCACCGTTAGCGCATCGCGCTGAAGCGTGGTGCACCCGTTCCGAGTTCTGCGTTCCAAGCTCCGTGTTTGGTTCAGCCTCGTTTTTCGAGCGGGACGTAGGGGCGATGGGCTGGGCCAGTGTAGACCTGGCGGGGGCGGCTGATACGGCCCTTGGGGTCGTTGACCGTTTCGCGCCAGTTGGCGATCCAGCCGGGCATGCGGCCGATGGCGAACAGCACGGTGAACATGTTCAGCGGCAGGCCGATCGCGCGGAGAATGATGCCGCTGTAGAAGTCAACGTTGGGATAGAGCTTGCGCTCGATGAAGTAGTCGTCTTCCAGGGCGATCTGTTCCAGTTCCTTGGCGATGTCGAGCAGCGGGTCGTTGATACCGAGCTTGGCCAGCAGTTCATCGCAGGTCTTCTTGAGGATCTTCGCGCGGGGGTCGAAGTTCTTGTAGACGCGGTGGCCGAAGCCCATGAGGCGGAATTCCTTCTTTTTCACCTTCTCCATGACGATGGCGGCCGAGTCGTCACCGTCGCGCAGGCGTTTGAGCATTTCGATCACGGCCATGTTCGCCCCGCCGTGGGCCGGTCCCCAAAGGGCGCACACACCCGCGGCACAACTGGCGAACAGGTTCGCCCCACTGCTGCCGACCATGCGGACGGTGCTGGTCGAACAGTTCTGTTCGTGGTCGGCGTGAAGAATAAGGAACTGGCTGAGCGCCTTGACCACTTCCGGTTCGGGGTGGTACTGGGCATGGGGAATGGAGAACATCATGTGCAGGAAGTTGCGGCAGTAACTGAGTTCCGGGTGCGGATACTCGATGCGCTGGCCGAGCGACTTCTTGTAACTGAACGCGGCGATGGTGCGAACCTTGCTCATCAGTTTTGCGGCCGCTCCCATGAATGACTCATCGCTATCGCCCATTTCCAGCAGGTCCGGGTGATAGCAGGAGCAGGCGTTGATCATGCTGCTGAGCATGGCCATCGGGTGGCCGTAGGGCGGGAAACCTTCAAAGTGGTGACGCAAACCTTCGTGCAGCGCTTCATGCTCGGTCAGCAGGTCACGCAAGTGCTTCGCTTGCTCAACGTTGGGCAGTTCACCGTAGATCAGCAGCCAGGCCACCTCGATGAAGCTGCTGTGTTCCGCCAGGTCTTCGATGGAATAGCCACGATAGCGGAGGATGCCCTTTTCGCCGTCGATGTAGGTGATGTCGCTCTTGCAGGCGCCGGTGTTACCGTAGCCGGAGTCGAGGGTGATATAGCCGGTCTCAGCGCGGAGTTGGGTGATATCGAATGCGTGCTCGTTCTCGGTTCCAACCACGACATCCATCTTGAGCGTCTTATTGGGTAGGTTCAACGTGGCGGTCTGGGTGGTCTCAGCGGTTTGCGTCGTATCACTCATCAAGTTGCTCCTTTAATTGTCTTGGCGAGGCGGCAGCGTTCATATCGAGGGCGATATCGTCAAGAACACCAACCCGGGGGGTCGTACCGGAGATGGGAACGTTGCCGCAGGCCTCTGATCGTGAGGCACTTCGTCACTTACGTATTGCGGTCAGCGGACCTGGCCGGCCCAATTTGCCCTCTTGGCCGGCTCTGGCAGGTCAACCGAGTATAGCCCGATATTGGGTAAATCGCTACTGAATACCGTGTTCGGCCTTGTAAGCAGCCCAATTTTCCTTCAACCAGAGGAAATCCTCGAACGACTCCCGCAGCAAAAACGGATTGGTGCGGCGTTCATCGCCAATGGTGGAACTCGGCCGCACACCCACATCGTGGCCGGGATAAACCTCAACTGAATCGTCCAGCGTCATCAATTGGCTGTGCAGATGGTCGTACTGGGTTTGGGCCTGTTCAGGCGTGGATGTGCCGCCGATCTTGCCCACGAACAGGGCATCGCCGGCGATAAGCTTGGTTCCACCCACCAACAGGCAGATGTGATCGGGCGTGTGCCCGGGGCAGAAGATGCAGCGGATTTCTATGGGACCGACCATGAGCGAATCGCCGTGAGCCAGGCCGATGTCACAGCGCTCGACCGATTCGTGCATGACGATCTTCCCGCCGCAGGCCTGCTGCACCGCGGGCAGTTCATCAATGTGGTCGTAATGATCGTGCGTGCCGATGAGGTATTTCAATGTGAGTTCCAGATCGGACAATCGATCGACCACCATCTGTGGGTTGTAACCCACATCAACCACCGCAGCCTCCCTGGACTCGGGGTCGCCAATGAGGTACGCGAAGTTGCGGTCGCCGCCGATGGAGAGTTGTTCGAAGAGCATGGTTCGTTAACTCGTTGATTGGTTGATTCGTTAACTCGTGAGCATTGTATCCACGATCAAGTCGCGTTACCGCGCAGCGACAATGCGAGTCTCACGGCACTTCAATTCCCCCGCATCTGCTGTCGATAACTGCGGGGCGACTGATGCACCACATCCGCAAACGCCTCATAGAACCGGCTGGCCGAACCGAACCCGGCATCGAGAGCGATATCCAATACCTTGCGGTCAGTGGTGATGAGTAGGCGCTGGGCGTGCGAGATGCGTAATCGCATGAGGTATTGCCCCATGCTCATGCCGCACACGCGGCGGAACAGTTGCATGGCGTAGTTCGGGTGAAGGCCAACGTGGTCGGCGATGTGATCCACGGTGATCGGTTCTGCGTAATGCCGGGCAATAAAGGCGGCCATCTGCTCTGCTTTGGGCAGTGATGCGATGCGGTTGGCCTGTTCGCCTGTTCGATCCAACTGCAGCGCCATGCGACGCAAACGTGCCTCGACTTCCAGGAGAACGATGTGACGAACATCCGCATTCGATGCATTCAGGTCGGCAGACCATCGTTCCAACGCCGCGCGATCGAGGTCGGCCTGCTGGGCATCAGCCACCGCCTGTACCATGCGGCCCAGCAATAACGCTTCGGTTAATCGCTCCGGAGGATCGGTCAACATGAACCATGACAGCGGGATCGTCATCCACAGCCCTTGGCTATCAGGCTCGGCGTGTGTGACCTGGTGCGGCATCGAGCCCCAGAACACCGTTAACTGCCCCGGCAACACATCATGAACGCTACCTGCCATCACGTAACGCAGTCGACCACCCAACAATAGGTTTAGTTCCAGGTCGCTGTGCGCGTGGGCCGTCCGCATGCTGCCGGGGGTTGCCCACCAGACATTCAGGCCCAGGGATTGTTGATCTCGCACGGCCATATGAAACTAGGATACCGGATAAATACGGCATCAATCCAGAAGAATATGCGACATCAATCACGTACCTTCAGGCCATGCGGGGAAAACCCCTGGAGCCAGACCCGATGACCGCCATCACCAACCACCCTCTGCCCGGCACCACGACCACCACCGGCGTGACCGATCGCGACCGCTTCTTCTTCGATCTCAACGGGTTCCTCATCCTCAAAGGGGCACTCGATACCGATCACTTGGCGGCGATCAATGCCAGGCTCGACGAATATATGTCGATGGAACCACCGCTGAACACGAACGAGTGGATCGGGGCAGTACATGCCCACACCTACACCGGCAGCGAAGGGTTGAACCTGCAACAGATCTATGAAGCGGGCGAACCGTTCGAACGGCTGATCGATCATCCCGCATGGATGGACAAAGTGACCACCTTCATCGGCGGGCAGGATAACTTCGATGCGGCGCTGGGCCCGGTGTTTATCGATGAGAACTTCGCCAGCATCCGCGGTCCGGGCGAATCGATCGGCCTGCACTCCGGTGGACACCAACTCACCAAACGAACCCAATACCGCTACTCTAACAGTCAGTTCGGTTGCGGGCAGATCAACATTCTGATGGCGTTCAACGACATTGGCCCCGGCGATGGCGCCACCATGGTCGTGCCCGGTTCACACAAGTCGAACTTCCCGCATCCCGACACGGCAAAGGCTGCGATGAAGCAGGGCGAGAGTCGGTCGGTGGAAGGTGTTGAGGGCGCAGTTGAAGTGCACCTTGAAGCAGGTGATGCGTTGCTGTTCGTCGATGCAATCATGCATGGGTCTGCCAAGCGCGTGAATGAAGGGCAGCGTCGCATTGCCGTGTACCGCTACGGCCCATCGTGGGGATTCTTTCGCCACGGATATCGACCATCGGCAGAACTACTGGAACGACTCACGCCCGAACGCCGCGCGATCGTTTGGCCACATGCACCGGCTAAGCGTGAACCCAATCGCCAAGCCAACTACCCAAGCCCGGAAGGAAGCTGAAATCACCATGCCCGACACCCTTGGCTTCAAACCCGACTTCGCCCGATCAGCCGAACGTTACGAAGCGTGGTGGCACTGCGAGGTGGCCGACCGTCCCGTGGTGACGCTCAACGTGAAACCGCAGCGTGAATACGCGGGTCCAACGAAACAACACGAATCGTTTCGTGATCGCTGGTTCGATACCGAATTCGTCGTGGATAGCGCCATCGCGCACATGGCGCAGCGTGATTTCGCAGGTGATTCGCTACCGACGTTCAATGCGAACATGGGGCCGGACATCACCGCGACGCCGTTTGGATGTGAGTTGGATTACAGCGAGTTTTCCTCGTGGTCGACGCCAATCATTCACGATACACACGAATGGTCGAAACTGTTCGATACCAAACTGAACTTCGACAACCCGCACTGGCGACACGTTGAACAACTGCAGGATTTAGCGATCGAGAAGTGCGAAGGCCGTTATCTGGTGGGCATGACCGATCTGCACGGCAACTACGATATTCTCGCTGCCCTGCGTGATCCGCAAATGCTATGCATGGATTTACTGGATTGCCCCGACGTCATCCATCGCGCGGGTATGCACGTGGCCGATGCGTTCTGTGAAATGTTTCGGCATCAGTATGAAAAGGTTGCTGCGGCCGAGATGGGATCGACCTGTTGGCTGGGCGGGTATCACGCGGGACCTGCGTATGTGCCGAGTAGCGACTTCTGGTGCATGGTGTCGGATGAAACAGCGCGCGACATGGTGCTACCGGCGATACAGCGTGAGATGCAGCCGCTCGATCGTTCGATCTTCCATCTGGATGGCCCACAAGCGTTGCGACATCTTGATCTGTTGCTGGAGCTGCCAGAACTCAACGCTGTGCAATGGGTGTTCGGTGCGGGCAACGGGACGGCCAAAGATTGGCTGGATGTCTATCGACGATGCCAGGCAGCGGGTAAGGCCGTGCAGGTTCACACGGCGAGTGCCGACGAAGCGCGTGCCTTGGCAGAAGTGCTCTCGTCAAAAGGATTGTGGCTTCAAGTGGGTGGCCAATTTGATGATAGCGAACAAGCCGATGCGTTCCTGAAAGAAATTCGATCTATCACCACGCAAATTGCATAAGCAATACCACTGCTGCATGAGATGGCATGCTTGCACCAACAATTAATTTATCCTAAATTATATACATGAGCAGACCACTCAAAGATAATCACGATCTGTTCGAAGGCCTGGCCCATCCTGCCCGCCGGCGGATCATCGAGGTGATCGGTAAGGGCGAAGCGACACCCACCGACCTGCAGGACCACTTTGACTTCAGCCTGCCCACGCTGTCGCATCACCTGAAAATCCTCCGCGAAACCGGCCTGCTGACCATGCGGAACCGAAATAACCGTCGGATTTACACCGTTTCCAAGCAGGGCATGAAGCGCATTACCCGATGGCTCACCCAGCACACACCCAAGTGATGTGCAGGGTGTGCGGTCGGATCATTTTCACAGCATCACACCAGCAGATGCAGATTTCCACCTCGATATCTGCATTACTCCCTTGAATCCGATTTCTCCGGTGCTATCTTTGCCCGTTCAAAGATAAACGCCCAAACCACCAGCCCGGAGTTGTCCATGTCCTCTGTCAATCCTCGCGTTCTCCTTCTGACCGGCGGCCCCATCCACGACTGGGAATCATGCGCTCCCATCGTCGAGAAGATTCTCACCAACCGTTTCGACGTGACGCACACGCACGACATTGCCGACCTCTCGCGTCTGGCATCCGGTGACTTTGCGGCGGTGGTGGTTCTCTACACACGGTTGGAACTGACAGACGATCAACTCAACACCGTGGAAACGTTCGTCAAGAACGGCGGTGGATTCGTTGCCCTGCACGGCACAGCAGCCTTCAAAGAACAACAGAAGCTCGCTGAGTTCATCGGCTGCCGCTTTGCCAGTCACGGTGCGATTTTCGACTTCCAGGTTCGCCCCACCGATGAAGCGCATCCCGTGGTGGCACGCACTGACACCTTCAAGGTGACTGACGAATTGTACCTGGTCGATACGTTTGCCGACTTCGATACATTCGCCGTCGCGCACTGGCAGGGCAAAGATCACCCGATGGGTTATCAGCGTAACATCGGCAACGGCAAGCTGCTGTTCCTCGCGAACGGCCACGATGCCCGCGCGTTCAACAACCCGAATGTCCAGCGCATGGTCGAACGCGCCACGCGCGTCGCCTGTGGCGAAACGTTCGACACAAAAATCACTGCCGGCGTGCTTGGCTACGGTGGCGCGTTCAACATGGGCAAGCAGCACGCTGAAGCCATCAACGCGCAACTCGGCATGGAAACCGTGGCCGTGTGCGACCTCGACCCCACGCGCACCGCCCAGGCCAAGGAAGAATTGGGCGATCACATCCAAACATGGAATGATCCGGAAGCGTTCTTTTCTGAAAGCGATTTCGATCTGAGCATTCAAATTCTGCCGCACAATATTCACGCCGAATACTGCATCAAGGCGTCGAACGCGGGCAAGCATGTGGTGACGGAAAAGCCCTTCTGCATCACACTGGATGAGGCCGATCAGATGCTCGCCGCGGCCAACGCATCCGGCAAGATGCTCAGCGCCTACCACAATCGCCGTTGGGATAACGATTTCCTGTGCATGTTGGACATCATTCGCCGCAACGAAATCGGCAAGGTGTTCCGGATCGATGCCGCCAGTTCCAGTTACGGCCCGCCGCGCGACTGGTGGCGTAGCCGCAAGGAAATCAGCGGTGGCACGATGTACGACTGGGGCGCTCACTACTGCGACTGGCTTTTGAACATGATGAACAAGCCGATCGAACACGTGGTCGGCGACTTCCAGAACCACAAGTGGCAACAGAGCACGAACGAAGATTACACCTTCGCGCTCATCCGCTTTGCTGATGGCACCACCGCCACACTCGAACAGGGAAGCCTCGCAGCCATCCATCGCGGCGGGTTCCGCATTCTCGGTAGTGACGGTGGCCTGCAGAACAGCGGCCCGCATCAGCCGGTCACGTTCAAACGCAACTCGCCGTCGGGCATGCTTGAGTCGGTCATTGAGCCGAAGGGACCGAAGACCTCGAACTCTTACTATCAGAACGTAGCCAACCACCTGATCATGGGCGAGGAACTGGTCGTGAAGGCGACTGAAGCACGTCGTGCGATCGGCGTGATTCATCTGGCAGAAGAATCTTCCAAGCAAGGTGGCAAACCGCTCGTGCTGCCTGGCGAAGATAAGTATGCCGAAACATGCAACTATCTCACGCCCTGGCATTAATCGGCGCATGATGCGCGGACATGATACGGCAGGAGACAAACCATGTCGGACTTCCCGCGCACCGAGATCGGCGGCGTCAGCATCCCGCGTTTGATCTGCGGCACCAACTGGTTTCTCGGTTATACGCACCAGACGGCCGCGCGCAGTCGCATGGTGCGCCAGCGACAGGGCCGCAAAGAGATTGCGGATGTGATCGAAGTGTTCACCCGCGCCGGCTGCAACATGGTGTATGGCCATCGTGATGAACCGAAACTCATTGATGCGGTCAAGGATGTCGAAGATCGCACCGGCCAGTCGGTCATCACGCTCGGCACGCCGCACTTCGATCTGTCCGGAACATCTGAAGCCGATACGGCCAACGCGAAGGAACTGGACAGGTTCGCTGAGGTCGATTGCACGTTCTGCTGGCCGCATCAGTCTACGACCGATGCGCTGACCAACCGCATCACCCGCCGCATCGAAGGCATGGACAAGTTCTGCGCCATGATCCGCGAGCGCCGCATGATTCCCGGCCTGTCCACCCACATGCCCGAAGTGCCGATCTACGCGGATGAATCGGAGCTCGACGTCAATTCGTACATTCAGATTTACAACGCGGCCGGCTTCCTGATGCAGATCGAAATCGACTGGGTGCATCGCATGATCTGGCAACGGAAGAAACCGGTCGTCACGATCAAACCACTCGCCGCAGGCCGCGTGCAACCCTTGGTGGGTCTGGCATTCAGTTGGGCCACGCTGCGACCGTGCGATGCGATCGTGATCGGTTGCTACACCCCCGATGAAGCAAAGGAAGTGATCGAGATCAGTCGATCCCTGATCGAAAAACGCGCGGTCGACGTTGAGTTGCAGACCACGCGTAGCAAGGCATCGCTGTAGCGGCACAAGTATTCACTCACCACTAAAGTGCATTTTCAGCCTAGCCCAGTCTGCTATTTGCTGCTGAAGAGGCCTAATAGCATTTGTTACCCGACGGCTCGGATGAAACCTGGGAAAGCATTTCGCAGACCAGTCACTACTTTCTGTTTCTAGGCGAAAATACTCTTGAGAATCTACAAGCTCCCCTAATGAGCGGCTGGTTCGTCTACCAAACGCGGTGAGGGTGGACTTCAAAGCCTCTACGCCAAGTGTCACCACAAATGCTGGACGCACGATCTCGAGTATTCTTCTTAGGAACGGACGACAATTGTCGTAATGCGTTGACCTCACACGTGAACTCATGCCACCCTTCTTCATACAAAGCACAGCGTTCGTGAAGAACAACTGCCCAGCCCCGGTGTTGCCTTTTGGCGGTTCAATGGACTGACCTGCGGCAGCGAGTAGTTCAACCAAGTTCAGGTTTGTATCGACAGTTTCCCCCGGCCTGCCGCCATACTTGCAATAGGAATCAACGTCCGCAAAATCTTGGGCAACAATGACAATCCGCGCATCTAAATTGCCCTGCCAAAGGGAATATGGGCCAATATGGTCGCTATCCTCTACTCCTTCAATGTCTGCAGGGTTGCATAATTCAGGGACACAACGCCTACATGCCTTTCGATCGCGAACCAATTGTTCATAGCTGTTGCGACGCTGTTCGGACTGCATTCGTTATGGCCCTGTAGTCACATGTTGCCGAATGATGTTGACAAACACCTCACCGTAGTGTTCGAGTTTCGCTTCACCCACGCCGTGGACGTCGCGCATGGCATCAAGGTTGGTCGGCGTGCGGCGGACCATGTCGATCAGGCTGCGGTCGTTGAACACGACATAGGGCGGCACGCCCTGCTCGGTAGCCAGTTCGGTGCGTTTTGCACGAAGCACTTCGAATAGTGCGCGTTGATCGTCAGTTGTCAGTTCGATGGTGGTGAGTGAACGTGACGTCGCCTTTTCCTTACGCTTCGGCTGCTCTTTGCGGAGTTGTACGGTTTGCTCGCCCTTCAGGATGGGCATCGCCTTTTCGGTCAGACGCAGCGAACCGAACTCCCCACATACATCCAACATGCCGTGCGCGATGAGCTGCCGATAGATACTCTGCCATTCGCGTTTGGTTTTGTCTGTCCCGATACCGTAGGTGCTGATTTGCCGATGGCCGAAGCGGTCGATGCGTTCGCTTTCCGACCCGATCAGCACGTCTGCCAGATGGGAAACACCAAATGTCTGTTCGGTGCGATACACGTTGCTTAGCGCTTTCTGGGCATCGGTGGTGCCATCGTAGCTTTCCGCAGGATCGAGGCAGGCATCGCAGTTGTTGCACGGATCATCCAGTTGCTCACCGAAGTAGGCCAACAGCAACTGACGCCGACAGTTGGTGGTTTCGCAGTAAGCAAGAAGCGCATCGAGTTTTCGACGCTCGATCTGCTTCTGCGCATCCGGAGCATCAGAGTCATCAATGAAACGTCTAATTTTGGCAGCATCGCCGGCGCTGTAGGTCAGCATCGCCTCGGCGGGTAGGCCATCACGACCGGCGCGACCGGTTTCCTGGTAGTACGCTTCGATGCTTTTGGGTAAGTCCAGGTGAACGACGAAGCGCACGTCCGGCTTGTCAATGCCCATGCCGAAGGCGATTGTCGCCACGATGATCATGCCCTGCTCGGCGCTGAATCGTTGCTGATTGTGTTCTCGCATGCGTCGCTCAAGGCCGGCGTGGTACGGCAATGCCTTGAAGCCTGCTTCCACCAGCTTGCCTGCCACCTGCTCGGTTTTATTGCGGCTCATGCAGTAGACGATGCCGGACGCACCTTGATGCTCATTGCGCAAGTATCGGATTAACTGTTTCACACCGCCCTCGCGCGGCACGATGCGGTAACGGATGTTCGGTCGATCGAACCCACCGATGAAATGCCTGGCACCGGCCAGGTCCAATCGATCGACGATGTCGCGCCGCGTCGGTTCATCTGCAGTGGCAGTCAGCGCCAGGCGCGGAACTCCCGGAAAGTGTTCATGCAAAACCGACAACTGTAAGTATTCTGGTCGGAAGTCGTGCCCCCATTGACTCACGCAGTGCGCTTCATCGATGGCGAACAGGGCAACCTTGGTTTGCCCCAGCAGATGTAGAAAGCGCCCGGTGCATAAACGTTCTGGGGCAACGTACACCAGGTCCAGTTTGCCATCGCACATGGCCTGTTCTGCGTCGCGAGCCAAATCAGGCGAAAGCGATGAATTGATGAACGCCGCTCGCACACCAGCTTGACGCAGGGCTGCCACCTGATCTGCCATCAGTGCGATCAACGGGCTGACCACGATCGCCACGCCTTCACGCAACAGTGCCGGGATCTGGAAACACAGGCTTTTTCCCCCGCCGGTCGGCATGATGACCAGCCCATCACCACCTGCGGTCACATGTTCGATGATGGCCTGTTGTTCCTGCCGGAACGCATCGAACCCAAATACATCGCGGAGCACGGATTGCGGGGTTACATCAGCCATGCGGGTATGGTAGCAAAAGGGTCGCCGCCTGCGGCTTAACGAGGGTGGTGGCGGTGGTTAATGCGGTGTGAAGCCGCAAGCGGCTTCATTTCTTCTTGATCTTTTCGTAAGCCGCCAGCGCGGCATCACGGGCTTGGCTGTGATCGACAATCGGCTCGGGGTAATCACTGGGACGATGCAACGGTGGCATGTCGTGAATCATGTTGGTCGGTACATCGCGCAGTTCCGGGCACCATTGTTTGACGTATTCCCCATCGGGGTCGAACTTCTCGCCTTGCCGCGTGGGGTTGAACACGCGGAAATATGGCGCAGCATCCGCCCCGCAGCCAGCGATCCACTGCCAGCCGAGCGTGTTGTTCGCCAGGTCCGCATCGACCAGCGTATCCCAGAACCACTTCGCCCCTTCAAGCCACTGAATGCGCAGGTCTTTCACGAGGAATGACCCCACGATCATGCGCACACGGTTATGCATCCAGCCGGTGTGCCAAAGCTGGCGCATGCCCGCATCGACAATGGGGTAACCGGTCTGCCCCTTCTGCCACCTGTGGAAGTTTTCCGCCGCTTGCTTGTCTTCAAGGGAAACCCACGGAAACGCGTTGAATTGATCTTTGAGCGGCTGGTCGGTGGTGTGCGGAAAGTGATGCAACAGGTGATACGCGAATTCGCGCCAGATGAGTTGGCGTCGATACGGTTCAGCATCGCTGTTTTGTCGTAGTGCATGCCATATCTGCCGCGGGCTGATCAATCCCCATGCCAGATAGGGCGAAAGGCGTGATGTGCCATCCACCCCTGGAAGGTTGCGCCGATCCTCGTACCGCGATGCGTGGCCGCCACCGATAAACGAGTCCATTTGATCGTGCGCCGCGCGTTCACTCACTTGCCACGTCTCGCGCAATCCGCCATCCCAGTCGACCGCCGGATTGAGTTTCAGGCCATCAATACTCAGTGACTTCGGCCAACGGGCAGGAGCTTGCAGTTTCGCTGGTGCAGCCAACGGATTGCCGATCTCTTGCATTTTCATGCACGCCCGCCAGAACGGAGTGTAAACCGTGTAGGGTTTGTCCTGCCGAGTCATCACACTGCCGGGTTCGTGCAACAGATTGCCCGTGAAGGAAGTTGCCAAAGGGATATCACCCTGCACATCGTTGGTGTAGATTGCATCAACTGCGGTTTCGTCTACCAGGTTGGCCAGTACTTCGCGCGGATTACCTCGCCGAAGAATGAGGCGTGAACCGAGTTTCTTCAGCGAATCGTCCAGTGAAATCAGCGCACGATGCAACCACCACTTCGACGCACCACCGGGTGACCAGTCGGCATCCTCATCGTGGATGTACACCGGCACCACCGCCCCGTCGCGTTCGGCAGCTGCATGCAGCGCCGGGTGATCGGCCACGCGCAAGTCTCGTTGGAACCAGACAACCGTGGTGTTCATGCAGTCATCCTAGCGGGCTGTTCGTGTATGCCCACCGTTGATCTACAATATCCGCATGCTGCGTATTGGGAACGTCCAACTTGCATCCAACCTGCTGCTCGCGCCGATCGCCGGTTACTGTGATCTGCCCATGCGTCTGATCACGCGCCAACTGGGGAGCGTGGGTCTTGCTTTCACCGATCTGCTTTGCCCGCACGGCGTGATCAAACAGAACCGCCGCACGAAGTGGTTGATGGCCACATCGCCGGACGATCAACCACTCGGCATGCAACTGTACGGGAATGATCCGAAGTTGATGGCCGAAGCCGCGCGATGGTCGGTTGATCACGGGGCGGTGGTCGTGGATATCAACATGGGTTGTCCGGTCGACAAGGTCACGAAAACATTCGCCGGTGCGATGATGCTGTGCACACCAGATGTCACCACGCGCGTGGTGGACGCGGTGATCAGCGCGGTGGGCGATCGCGTGCCGGTGACGGCGAAGACACGACTTGGTTATGAAGCCGATGAACTCACCGCCCCGGCGCTGGCGCGTCGGTTGGTCAACACCGGCATTCAGTGTTTAACCATTCACGGTCGCACAGCCGCACTCCGCTTCAAGGGATCGGTTGACCTGGATGGCATCGCTGCCGTCGTGGATGCCGTACACGATGCAGGACATGGCCGCGTGCCCTGCATCGGTAGTGGGGATGTGCGTACGCCGTTCGATGCGACACGCATGATCGAGCACACCGGTTGCGATGGGGTGATGATCGGCCGTGCAGCCCTGGAAGCACCGTGGATCTTTCGTGATACCCATCAATTGCTCACCACGGGAGCCATCACGAACGAACTGACGTTGCGCGAGCGCGTTGAGGTCATTCGTCAACACTTCGATCACATGCGCAGCCTGCGTGATGATCGCTTCGCCTTGACCATCATTCGCCAACGCATCAGTGCGTACGCCAAACAGCTTGGTCCATGCAGGCAACTGCGTCACGCCATACGAAAACTGGCGGACGCCAACGCGATGGATGGCTTGCTGGACACATTTCTCTATAATGTTGGTTCCGCAGTGGACGCGGTTCCCCTCACGTGGGAACAGCGTGCGAAACAGTGGAACCAGCCCGGCCGCGCCTTGGCGTGCAAGCGTGCCTAATATGCCTTGGCGAAATTGACCCACTTGATACGAGGACATGAGATGATCAGGACACTCCCTGATGTGCTGTCGAAAATGCGTCTGCCCGAAGTGGTGCAATCCCTTTTGAGTGAAGCACCCTCCGTCACCGTTGCCCCGGATGTATCGACCCTGGCTGATCTCGCGGTGCAAGATACCGGCCCAGACGGCTTTCACGATGTCGCTTATGACGTGCCTGGAAAAGGTTCAGTCACCGAGGTTCGCGTGTGCAAGGTGCGTAACGGCATTGCGGCAAACTATGTCGAGCCTTACATGCGTCGCCGCGACCCGGACTGCATGGTGATCGGCGACGATCAACCTACGAACAAGCGTC
>JANQFT010000009.1 GCA_028277685.1 Phycisphaeraceae bacterium | reverse complement strand
CCCCCCCCCCGCTAGGGGGGGGATCCTGCGCAGCCCTTCCGAGGGCACAGCAGGATCGGTGGGGGTAGCCGGGATGTCTTGCGGGGTGCGGTTCGTTTTCCGCACGGTGTATGGTTCCGTGCACCCGCTGGTTTGGTATGCCGCCCTGACATGGGATGACGCGCGGTTTATGACTTGTAAACCGTTATTTGAAAAATGAATACGTATGAAAATTAGGGTAGATACGGACTGCCAGACTCAGTTTCCCGTATCGTGCGCGCAAGCATCGTGTAGCACCGGCTTTGCGGCATAAAATACTTTCGGGGCGAGGGGTGGCCCATTCGTTGCCGGCGCATCACCGGCGCGAACTGCAAAGCGTTTGCTTTTGATTAAATATTCGGGCCATCAGAGATATCATTTGCCCGAACCTGAATTGTGGGCTAGGTTTGAGTGTTACCCAGCGGTGGCTGGGAGGGGTTCGATGGGAGCGGGGCCACCTTGTGGGTTTGAGAGCGAGAGCGGATTGGGGCCGTCAATGGGACGGGTCCGCCAGAGTGAGACGCCTATTCCCACAGGAGAGGGGTTCCATGATCATTCCCCGGAAGAGTATCGCTTGTGCTATCGCTATGGTTGCGCTTTCGTTTGCGACCGTGACGGAAGCCGTCCAGCAGAACGCCGTCTGGAACGGTGGTATTGGTGACTGGTTTGTCCCAGGCAACTGGACGCCTGGCGTGGTGCCCAACAACGGTGCGGACACCTACGTGGTGTTCATTGACAACGGCAACGGCCTGAACTCCACCGTGACCTTAAACGGCGCAGCGACGGTCGATGGCGTGCGCATCGATACGGGTGATGTGCTGAGTATCGCAAACGCTCAAACGCTGTCGATTCTGGCCGCGAACGGGCTGATCAACGATGGCCAAATTACGCTCAACACGTTGGGTAACCTGACGACACTGAACTTCGTGGGGACGCAAACCATCAACGGCAGCGGCGCGATTGTGCTCAGCAATGTGTTCGGAAACCGTTTGATCACCGACAGCGTTTTGACCCAGGGGGCCAACCACACCATTCGCGGTCGCGGTCAGCTGCTGAACAACATTGGCGGATTGGTCAACAATGGGTTGATCGACGCAACTCAGGCCGCGGCCCTGGTCGTCGATCCTGCTGACGCCACCGGCGTGGTGAACAACGGCACGATGCGGGGTTCGGGCGCCGGCGGTTTGAGTCTTGCCGGTGGTGTTTTCACCAACAACAACATCATTGAAGCGTTGAACGACTCACGCGTCACGCTGCTCAGCGGCTCGACCATCGCCGGGGGCACCATTCAGACCACCGGCACCGGGCAGTTCATCACCAGTACCGGCTCCACCACGCTGGATGGCGTGACCAACGAAGGCGTGATCAACATCGTCAACAACACCACGGTGAATGTGGTCAACGGCATCACCAACAACGGTAACATCAACCTGAACTCCCTCGGCAATCCGTCCGTTCTGTCATTTGTGGGTAGCCAGACCATCGGCGGCACGGGTGAGGTGTTCATGAATAACACCGCGGGCAATCGCATCACCAGCGACGATAACGTGATCACCATCGGCCTGAACCAGACAATTCGTGGCCGTGGCGACCTGCTGTTCAACTCCGGCGGCATGATCAACAACGGTACCATCCGCGCCGATCAGACGGGTGCACTGGCGATCGATCCCAACGCCAATGAGTTCACCAACAATGGTGTGCTGGAAGCGACCGGTAGCGGTGGGTTGACTCTGGTGGACGGTAAGTACAACAACAACACAACCATCGAAGCCAAGAACGGATCGAGCGTCACACTGCAGACCGGTGTGGAGATCGTTGGCGGGTTGCTCAAGAGCAGCGGTGCCGGCAGCGAAATCAAAAACTTCACCGGCACCACCACCCTTGATGGCGTGACCATCGAAGGTGTGTTCAACATGGCCAACAACACCACCGTAAACGTGGTCAACGGCATCACCAACAACGGTAACATCAACCTGAACACTCAAGGCAATCCCACCATCCTTCAGATTGTGGGTAACCAGACCATCGGTGGCTCGGGTGAGGTGTTCATGAATAACACCGCGGGCAATCGCATCACCAGTGACGACAGCGTGATCACCAACGGCGCGAACCAGACCATCCGTGGCCGCGGCGAAGTGCTGTTCAACACCGGCGGTATGATCAATAACGGTACGATTCGTGCCGATCAAACCGGCGTGCTGGATGTCGATCCCAACGCCAACGAATTCACCAACAACGGCGTGCTGGAAGCAACCGGCAGCGGTGGCCTGGTACTGGGTTCCGGTGTGTTCAACAACAACACGACCATCGAAGCGAAGACCGGTTCGACAGTGACGCTGGAGAGCGGCGTGGAGATCATCGGTGGTTTGCTCAAGAGCAGTGGCACCGGCGAGGTCAAGAACGTCTCCGGCAACATCACGCTGGATGGCGTGAGTTTCGAAGGTGTGCTCAACATCGCCAACAACACCACGGTGAATGTAGAAAACGGCATCACCAACGATGGCGTGATTAACCTGAACTCGCTCGGCAACGCCACCACGCTGGAGATCAAGGGCAACACAACCCTTAGCGGCACGGGTGAAGTGGTGCTGGGCAACAGCACGGCAAATCGCATTGAAAGCGACGACAACGTGTTTACCCAGGCTTCGGGGCACACGATTCGTGGCCGCGGCGCCTTGCTGAACAACACCGGTGGCATGATTAACGACGGCACCATCATCGCCGACTTCACCGTCGCCCTGAACATCAATCCCAATGCCAAGGAATTCACCAACAATGGTGTGGTGGAAGCAACCGGCACCGGCGGTCTGGTACTGGATGCGGGCGTGTTCAACAACAACACGACCATCGAAGCAAAGACCGGCTCCAGCGTGACACTGGCCAGCGGGTCGGAGGTGATTGGCGGTCTGCTGAAGAGCAGCGGCACCGGCCAGCTCAAGAGCGCGACCGGCAGCATCACCCTCGATGGCGTGAGCCTTGAAGGTGTGCTCAACGTGGCCAACAACACCACGGTGAATGTGCAGAACGGCATCACCAACAACGCAAGCATCAACTTGAATTCCGCCGGCAACCTGACCAGCCTGACCTTCCTGGGCAGCCAGACGATCAGCGGTTCAGGTGAAGTGGTGCTCGGCCCGAGCACGGCGAATCGTGTTCAGACGGACAACAGCGTGGTTACCAACGGCGCGAGCCACACCATTCGCGGTCGCGGTGCACTGCTGTTCAACACCGGCGGCATGATCAACGACGGCATCATCCTCGCCAACATTGCCGGTGGCATGACCATCGACGTGAACGCCCAGGGTTTCGTGAACAACGGCCTGATCCACTCGGAAACAGCGGCCATCGCCTTCGCCGCTGGCATCTACAGCAACGCGGCCGGCGGTGAGTTGCGAGTGAACAACACCGTGACGGTCAACACGGGTGCGACCCTGACCAACGACGCAGGCTCGATCATCTCCGGCGACGGCACGCTGACCACCACCGGCACCGGCCACATCAACTACGATGGCATCATCGCCCCGGGTAACTCCCCCGGTATCCTCACCATCAACGACACCGTGGTCGACATGACCAGCACCAGTGAACTGGAGATCGAGATCGGTGGTTTGACCGTCGGTACCGAATACGACCGACTGGTCGCAACAGGCAACATCGGCCTGGACGGCATCCTTGATATCAAGGTGATCAACGGCTTCGCCACCAACAACATTGGTGAAACGTGGACCATCGTCACCGCGGCCGACATCACCGGTGCGTTCCTCAATGCCCCGAACGATCTGGACATCATCGTCACCCAGTTCGGCAGCTTCCAGGTCGACTACACCGACACCGCGGTGATCCTGACCAACACCACTGAGATCATCCCCGAGCCGACCACGATGGGTCTGCTGGCGATCGGTGGTGCGTTGGCGATGCGTCGCAAGCGTCGCGCTGCGTAATCCAACGCGGCCCACAACCTGAATTGAACTCCAACGCGATGCGCTTCGGCGCATCGCGTTTTCCTTTATGATGGTGCAGCCCAATGGGGGTGTTCATGTCTCACCGCGTGGCCGTACCAACCACATCACCGTTCAGCTTACCGATGGTGCGGATACTGTGCGCGTGGTGTGCTGGTATCGCGCTGGGCTGGTTGACCGGTTGGATATGGGCGTGGTTGGTTGTGGGTGTGTGCGGGATTGCATTCGCGGGGTTGGCGCTGCGAAGTGGTCGGCCGCCGGTCGTCACCGTTCCGTTGGTGTTGGTGGGCATTGTGGCGTTGGGCGCGACCTGGTGGGGTGTGCGTCATGCCTACGCGCCTGAGCAAGACTTATCCCGTTACGTGCAGCGGGAAGCGACGCTGATGGATGTGTCGGGCGTCATCGAGGGAGAACCATATCACCGCATCAAACCGCGCGGGCAGATGGCCCGATTCATGTACGCCCCGCCAAGCACCACGTTCATGGTGAAGGTCGATCAGTGGCACGGCAACGAGGCATCGGTCACGATGCGCGGCAGGGCGTTGGTCCATCTGCCACGCTATGACGATCGCATGCGTGAAGGTGATCGTGTACGGGTGCAAGGTTGGTTGCGGGCGATCGATCCGCCGCTTAACCCGGGTGAATACGACTTCGCCCGCGCCATGCATCGGCTCGGTGTGAACGGACAGATTCACCTGAAAGCGCGGGGTAACTGGCAACTGGTTGAATCGGCCGACCAGGCAGCAGGAGTGTTCACCGCGTGGCGGCTACGTCTGGTGGCGCGTGTGCGGTCGGCGCTGCACGATGGGTTAGCTGATCGAGGCAATGAACAGGCGCAAGCATTACTTGATGCGTTGTTGCTTGGTCGTCGCACGGCAGCACTGGGCGACCTTGGCGATGCGTTCCGCAAGACGGGGCTTGCACATCTGCTGTCGATCAGCGGGTTGCACGTGGGCATTCTGGCGGCGGGAGCGTGGTTTGTCGTGTCGCTGCTTACAGGTCGTCCGCGGTGGCCGGCGGTCGCAGCGATCGTGGTGGTGGTGCTGTATCTGTTGATCGTTCCGTGGCGCGTGCCGCTTATGCGTGCTGCCTTCATGACGTGCGTGTTCAGTTGGGCGATGGCCAGTGGTCGCCGCACCAGTGCCCTCAGTGCCATGTCGATGGTTGGATTGATTCTGCTCATCTGGCGGCCGGCGGATCTGTTCGCTCCGGGGTTTCAGTTGAGCTTCGGTATTGTCACGGCCCTGATTCTGTTCACGGGTCGCGTGGCGCGATGGATCAGCAGGCGGAGTGTGGTGGATGATCCTTTTGAATCGCCGCAGCACCCCATCGTGCGCTGGTTCATGGATTATCTGGCAGTCAGCATCGTTGCCTTTCTCACCGCGTTGCCGTTGGTGGCATATCACTTTCACCTGGTGAGTCCGCTGGCGATTGTAATGTCCGTGATCATGCTGCCCGTGGTGGCCGGCTTGTTGTGGTTGGGCTTCGCTAAAGTGGTGTTCAGTTTGGTGTGGTCTGCGCTGGGTGTGTGGTTGGCACAACCCTTGAGTTGGTTGGCGGAATGGTGCGTCAGTTCCGTTCGTGGCGGGTCGCATCTTCCGGGGGCGTGGTTCAGTGTTCCCGCCCCTTCGCCACATTGGACGATCGTAGCAATGCTCATCATGCTGGCATTGCTTGGTGGCTGGTTCGCGCAACGACGCATGACATTGCTGCTGGTGGTCTTGATCAGCGGAACGTGGTTGATGTGGCCAAGCATCACCACGCATGCTGCGGTGTCGGGTCAGCCTGCGCTGCGGTTAAACATGATCGCGCTGGGCGATGGCTCCTGCTATGTGCTGCGTAGCGGCGGCGCAGTGGCGATGTTCGACTGCGGTACCTCCAGCTACAGCGGCGCAGGTGATCGCACCATCGTGCCGGCTTTGTGTGCCTTGGGGGTGCGACACATCGATACGCTGTTCATCTCGCATGCCGACCTGGATCACCTGAGCGAAACACTGGAAGTGGTTGATGCGATGCGTACACAACGCATTGTCACGACCGCGCAACTGTTGGAGGAAGCCGGCCTGAAGCCATGGAGCGCCACCGGGCAACTGATCAAACAACTGCGTTGGCGCGGTATTAGAATCGAGACGGCCGCACGTGGTTGGTCAGACACATTGGGTCACGCGCACATCGAGGCGCTCGCACCACCACCTGATCGCCTGTTCGACCGCAACAACGACAGTTCCCTGGTTTTATCGATTCACGTCGCAGGTAAGCATGTGTTGTTGTGCGGCGATGCGGCAGAAGAATCGCTCGGAGCTTTGCTCGACTCGGATGACGAACTGCGCGCGGATGTGTTGGAACTACCGCATCACGGCAGCTTCATTGATGTCAGCCCTGCATGGTTGCGACGGGTCGACCCACAGATCGTGCTTCAATCCACCGGTTCGCGACGCCTGCGGTGGGATAAATGGCCACCGTATCTCGGGCGGGCCACGCGCTACGTCTCCATGTGGCACGGCATGACGGAAGTGGCCATCTTTGCGAATGGACAAATCACCAGCCAAACATTCCGGTCCCCCGAAAATGATGATGACCCGATGCCCCACCCAGACGTAGAATAGTGCAGGTACCCATTGCGGAGGGGTTCGCCATGCGAATGATTGTTGTATTCTTCCTGTTGATCATGGCCATGTCCGTGCAGGCGAATGGCGCTACGTCGGATGCGCAACACAATCGCGATCTCACGCAGCTACAGCAGTTGCTCGAACAGATGCAGTCGCAGTTGGTGACACTGCAGACGGAATTGCAGACCCTGCGTCGTGAGGTCGAACTTGCCGAACCGCGCCAGGCAGACTTGTCGCCAGCGCCCACCGTATCACCCCCGTTCGCAGCGCAACCCGCAAACAGCGCGATGTCATCACGTTTCGCCCGTTCGACAATTGATCTGAATCGGCGCACCACCATCGCGCCGCCCCGCACGGTTGAAACCACGTATGGTTACACTGGCCCCGCCCCGTCTTACGCGGTGGGCACACCGGCCATTGATGTTGGGCACGGCCAAGTGCATCGTGTGCATCTTCGCGCGACGCGTCACGCCTGGTCCTTCGGCAGGTACCGGGGGTATGGCCATCGCTACTGGTACCACAGGCCCTACTGGCGTTACCATCATCTTCGCATCACGTATCCACTGGTGTTACGCATTTGGTGAGAACCACATTCGGCACATGGCGTCGAAGCGGGTAGAGTGGTCTTGCATTGAAGCCGCCTTTGCAGAAGGAACAGACCCATGCGACTGTCCCATGCGTTCGTTCTGATGATGATTCTGGTGTTGACTGCCACACGCCCGGCAATCAGCCAAACGGATCGCACGGACCTGCTGGAAAACCAGGTGAACGAACTGCGCCAGCAATTGGCGCAGACCAAACTCGCACTCGACAAAGCGATGGCGGAACTGAAAGACATTCGCGCCTTCCTTGCGGATAAGAACATCGACCAGAAGATTGCCGAGTGGAAGACAGAGCGACGTGCATTGGCTGAAGAACGTCGACGTGTGTCCGGCGAACGACGCAAGTTGGAAAACGCACGGCTCATGCTGCACCGCACCACCGCGCAACAGGCTGCCGACAAGGCCAAGGCAGAGCAAGCCAAGCAAGCGAGTTTAAAGCCCAAGTGGAATGTGCAATACATGCTTGGACTGATCGACAAGGAACAAGAAGAAATCTACTTGCGGGTGGATAACGATCGCGTGCGTCTGCGCCGGTTCAACAACATCGACCCCAAAAACGTAAAGGTGCGGGGCACGTTTTTGAATAAGTCGGATGCGCCCTGGCGGTACAGCTTTGAAATACGCATTGCTGGCAACGATGCATTCGGCCTGGGCAAGGGTCAACTGAACGGCAGTTGGCGCGTGCAAACGCCGCTGCTTGGTCCCGGTGACCTTTATCCCTTTGATGTGACCGTTCCCGTGCAGAACGCGTATGACATCGAGCTGGTTCAGGTTGGCAACGTGACGGCAGATCGTCCCGCACTACAAGCCGCTACGCAGACGGCACTGCCCGTAATCACGACACCCGCTTCACCGCAATAGACAAGCGACCCGCCGGGAATCGACGGGCCGCTTGCTCATCTGCGTTCTCATCTCTGCCTGTGGATGCGTCTCTCGTCGCTCCGCTCTCTCTTGCCACTTAGGCCTTTCGGTTTCGTTTCAGCATCATCAACATCCCCATGCCGACGAGCATGGCACTGGCGGGTTCGGGGATGTCGTTGAAGTCGGCATCAATTCGGATGACGTCGTTGCCGCAGCCGTAGGTCTGGTGGATGCCCAGGGTGACGGGAATGGCGAACAGGCTGGCGTCGATGGTGTATTCGGTGAAGTGCGTGCCGTCTTCATCACCGCCGTAGTCGAAGCTGGCGGTGGCGATGGTGCCGGTGCCGATCAGTTGTGCCGGGTCGATGCTGCTGTGTACCGCCCATGGTCCAGCGATCTCTTCGATGGTGGCCTTCGGGCCGTAGTCGTTTGTGACCCGCTTGTTGTTTCCGTGGTAGCTGGGGCCGATGTCCTGCAGTGATTGGACATCATCCGTGCTGTCGATGCGGTAGATGTTGCCCGCGGTCAGTCCCATTGAATCACTTTGGGTGACCATGGCGAACTGTTGGTCGTTGATGGTGAAGAACAGGTCGCCCAGATAAACGGTGTTGTTGTTCCGTGCGGGGCCGCTGAATCCGCTGCTGGTCACGACGAGCACCTGCATCTGGCCGGTGGGCGTCACGCGGGCATGCATCTCTTCCATATCCCACTGTTCGCCACCGGAGGGTTTGCGACCCGCGTTGGGATACTTGATGGGCGCGTAGTCGTTGGCGTAAGTGGAAAGCAGATTGGTCGTCACCACGTTTGCCTGGTTGGTTTGGGTGGTGAGGTTCGGCGTGAGATTCCAGTCGGCCACGTGACCGGCGGGATCGATCACCAGACCAAAGCTGGCGGTGACAAACGTGAGGGTGATGACGACGGCTGCGATGCGGGTGAACATAATGATCTCCTTCGTGGACCAAGGCATGAAGGAGACTGTGGGTCGGTGCCGGTTCCGTCCGGCGATCGGTCGTTTCGGTCCTCATGGGTTGAGAGGCGGAAACTTCCGGGGTGGCTTGGCGGGTCTCGGTGGACCCCCTGATCAATCAAGGCTTACACGGCGAGTGTGCCTGTGATAGAGCGATGGCCGTGCCAGAACCGTAAGCCTGGCGCGAGACTGGCTTCCTAAAGCATTATTTTGAAATGGCTTACACCGTCATCTGCGGCTTATGGCCGATTGTAACGAATATACCAATCACGACGCTGTGCGCATGCGGTGCGACATCGCCACCCTCAACTGATGGTCAAAACCAACGTGAATGTGCATCACCGCACGCTGAAGGTATGCACCATGCGATGGGTGTAGGTTTCCCCAGGCTTGAGGGTGATGGAAGGAAAACCCGGTTGGTTGGGCGCATCGGGATACTTCTGCGTTTCCAGGCACAGGCCCGCGCGCTGTTGATAGGCGAAGCCACCTTTACCGATGTTGTGCCCATCGAGGAAGTTGCCGGTGTAGAACTGCACGCCGGGCTGATCGGTGGTCAGGTGAAGCACGCGACCGCTGGCCGGGTGATACACCTCAGCCGCTTCGAGTTGTTGTGGGTTGGCTGGATCGTAACCGTTGATGCACCAGTTGCCATCGAACCCGTTCGGCTTACCCGGGCCGGGTGGGGTGGTCTGGTCGATGTCACATCCCACGGGTTTGGCCGTGCGGAAGTCGAACGGCGTGCCGGCAACCGGTGCCAGTTCACCCGTCGGCACCAGGTCTTCATTCAACGGCAGGAGATGGTCCGCAAACAGTTGCACCTGATGATCCAACACATCACCACTGTCGTGGCCACCCAGGTTCCAGTAGCTGTGGTTGATCAGGTTGACGATGGTGGTCTGATCGGTGGTCGCTTTGAAGTCGATCACCAGTTCGTTCGCATCGGTCAATGTGTAAGTCACTTCCACCTGCAGCGTACCGGGGTAGCCTTCATCGCCATCCGGGCTGGTGACGGTAAGTACGACGCCAGACGCATCATCACGGTCGAAAGGCTTCGCCTGCCACAGTTTTCGGTTGAAGCCTTTCGCTCCGCCGTGGATGTGAACGGTGTCGCCTTCGTTGCATTCCAGTTGATAGGTTTTGCCTTCCAATTCGAAGCGGCCCGCGGTAATGCGATTACCCACGCGGCCCACCGTCGCGCCGAGTGATGCATCATCGCCCATCCAACCTTCCAGCGTGTCATAACCCAGTGCGATGTCAGCGGTGTCGCCCTCGCGGTCCGGTACGAGTAACGAAACCAGGTGAGCACCGTAATCGGTGATGGTGGCGGTCAGGTTTCCGCGGGAGACGGTGAACAGGGTGACGGACGGACCGTCGGGCATGGTTCCGTAGGATTGGCTGGTCAC
>JANQFT010000561.1 GCA_028277685.1 Phycisphaeraceae bacterium | reverse complement strand
ATGACCAGGTCGAACGGTTCCTGGTCGATGGCGGCGCGAGCGGCGGCGCCATCTTCGGCCATGCGCACGCGGGCACCGAGTTTCGCTAGCACGTCCGCGATGGTCTGGCGGATCTTCGGTTCGTCGTCGGCCACGAGCACGCGTTTGTTGGCGATGAGCGGATCGTTCTTGCGTTCGATCTTGTCTGCGTCAACCACCGTGCGCGGTGTCTCGCCGCATTCTTTGACGGCTTCACGGATCGATTCGGCGTGTTCGACAATGCGTTCGAGCCGTTCGCGCAAGGTATCGTCGCCGATGTACTGGTCGATGAGTGATTTAGCATCGGCCACGATGTCGTTCACGGGTGCGGCCACTTCGCGGCCAACATCTTCTGCCACCCGGCCATGGGCGGCCACGCGCTCGACCACCATCAGGTTGAGGATGTTCAGCGCAATGGCGACGTAGCGGCCGAAGATTTCAGCAAACTGACGATCATCTTCCGTGAAGGCACCGGGGCTGGTCGACTCGACGTTAAAGATACCGATGACTTTATCGTGTAAACGCAGAGGAACGGTGAGGCTGCTCTTGGCGTGTTCGAGCGCGGGCACATAGCGAGAGTCTTTTTCGACATCGTGACAGATGTAGCTTCGCCCGGTGGCCGCAACATAGCCGCTGATGCCGTTGCCTTCCGGCTCGCCGTAAAGATCGACGTTCATCGCTTCATCAGGCAGCCCCACTGACATGACCGGCTCAAGCTTGTTGTTACGTTGGTCAACCACGCGCACGCAGAAATGATCGAAGTGCATCAGGTCACTGGTGTAGCGAATGATTTTTTCTTCGAGTAACTGCAGGCGTGCGGTGAAGTCGAGTTTGCCGATAGATTCAGCCTCGAGTCGCACCAGTTCGCTGCCGGCGGCGTCGATGGCATCAATCTTCTGCTGCAGGCGGCGACCGGTTGAGGCGTCCCACACGACGGCAACCACTTGCTGCGTGTGACTGTGTTCATCCACCACGGGTGAAACAATCATTTCGAAGTAGCGCGATTCACCCACCTGGAAGCCGAACTTTTTGCTGCGCACACGCGCGTTGTCGGCCGCAGGATCGGTCTGACGGGCAAAAATCGATTGAGCGGAAAGACATGTAGCCTTCACGCGTTCGTACACCGCAGGCGGGAAGGAGCGCATCTTGTCGTTCGCCCAGACGAGCACACCGGTGTCATCAACGATGCAGACACCCTCACCGATCGTGTTGAGCACGATGGCCACCTGGCGATCAAACATCGCGCGTTCAAGAGGGAGGAAATCGCCCACCTCGGCGAACACGGCGGCGAACATGCCCTGGCGTAGCGCGTTGAAGGCGCTCTCCATGTCCTGATGAACTTCGAGTTCGAAGTGGTGGCCAAGGCTTTCGAGCACCTCGGACCTGACATTCTCACGGCCGGCTAGTACAAGCACACGGCCACGGTGGTCATTCATGGATTCTTCCTGAAAAACCCCTGACTCGCGAAGGATTCTACGAGATGCATCGACACATGGTCAACGCTGAAGTCAATTTGCATCGCGGTTGTGCCCAACAATCGCAGTTCACATTTTGTCACCATGATTCTTATCGGATCAAATGGCGATACGCCGATATAAATATTCGGGTGCGCTTCGCGCCTGCGCGATGGTTATGCCATGAGGATCGAGACGCTGATTAAAGGTTTGCAGGCGAAGGTGATCGCCGGCTCGGCTGATGTCGAGGCGAACGATATCACCGATGATTCCCGTTGCGCCACCCCGGGCTGCGTGTTCATCGCACGGCAAGGCACGACCGATGACGGTGCGAAGTACGTGGATGATGTGATGCAGCATGGGGCGGTGGCGGCCATCACTTGCGACAACTCGACCACGGCACATATCGCGGAACGGTTTTTTAATCATCCTTCGAAGAAGTTGAACCTGATCGGCATTACCGGCACGAACGGCAAGACGACTGTGGCCTACATGGTGCGTCACCTGTTGAATAGCGCGGGTGGTAAATGCGGCATGATGACGACGGTGGAGATCGATGATGGGGGCGCGAAGTCGCGAGCGGCTTCACTAACCACGCCAGGTGCGATCGACATCAGCCGCATACTGCACCGCATGGTTGACCACGGTTGCGATTCATGCGTGATGGAATGTTCCAGCCACGCGCTCGATCAGGGGCGTTGCGATGGTCTGACGTTCGACGTGGCTGTGTTCACGAATCTGACGGGCGATCATCTGGATTACCATGGCACGATGGAGGCATACGCCGACGCGAAGGGGAAACTATTCAAGCTTGCCAGGTACGGCGTATTCAACGCGGATGATCCGTGGTCAGCTCGCATCGCAGGAGAACGAGCCGACATGGGCTACGCCACCAGAAAATCGGGCGAACCGTGGCTCATGCCTTTTGTCGCTGAAATACAGAGTTTCGACCGTTCCGGACAGAAAGTTTTCATTGGCGGAGATGATGGCGGTACGACATATCATCTGCCTTTGATCGGCAGGCACAACGCGACCAACACGATTGCCGCCGTAGCCGCAGTTGCATCCGTCGGCTGGGACTTGCACATACAGAACAGGAAGGTACTGGAATCAATGCCTGGTGCGCCGGGCAGACTTGAACGGATTACTCATGCCGATGAGTTGCTCACTGTTCTTGTCGATTACGCCCACACCGATGATGCCCTCAAGAACGTGCTGCAATCGTTACGTCCACTGACAGACAACCGGTTGCGCGTGATGTTCGGCGCCGGTGGTGATCGCGATGCTGCCAAACGACCACGCATGGGAGAAGTGGCTTCACAGCTCGCGGAAGACCTGGTCATCACCAACGACAACCCGCGCACCGAAGACCCACAGAAGATCATCGATGACATCCTAAAAGGCGTGCACAGATCGTCATGCGAAACCGTTGAAGTGATCCCCGATCGTGACGAAGCGATTCGGCATATCATCAACGAAGCCCAACCCGGCGACATCGTCCTGCTGGCTGGCAAGGGGCACGAAAACTACCAGATCATCGGCACGGAAACGCTGCCGTTCGATGATCGCAGAAAGGCACGAGAAGCCTTGGCGGCGCGGAACCAAAGATGAGCTTCTGGTCACCAGACAACTTGCAGCAGGTCACCGCCGGTCGCTGGCTCAGTCGCCCCACGCCCGCGGAAACAGAACCCGTTCCCACCGGGCTGAGCATCGACAGCCGGGCCATCACCACCGGCCAGGTGTTCTGCGCGATCAAAGGCGAACGGTTTGATGGTCACGATTTTGCACAGCAAGCCATCGACAAAGGCGCAGCCATGCTGCTGGTGCATCGTGAAAATGTCGCCAGCCAGATCACCAGTGCCACCGCGTCCGTGCTTTTTGTTGACGACACCACCAAGGCGTTGGCTCGACTGGCCGCAGCTTACCGTCGCACGCTCAGTGGCAAGGTGATCGCTGTCACGGGTTCCGCCGGCAAGACGACCACCAAGCAACTCATCCACGCCGTGCTTTCGCCATACATGCCCGGACAGGCCAGCCCCAAGAGTTTCAACAACCACATCGGCGTGCCGCTCACGCTGCTGGCTGCCAAACCGACGGATCGGTACGTGATCTGCGAGGTAGGCACCAACGCCCCCGGTGAAATTGCCGCTCTAGGTCGCATTGTCGAACCGGACATCGCGATCATCACCCATGTGGGCCACGCGCATATCGAGAAACTCGGATCACTGGAAGACGTAGCAATAGAGAAGGCAGCCCTGCTCGGTAGCCTGCACGAAAATGGACTTGGGATTGTGAACGGCGACATTGATGAACTTGCACCGCACCTGAAACTCGCACCATCGCTCATCATCTTTGGGCGCGGCGAAACGTGCGACTTGCGTCTGACACAATGCGAAGCGCACACGAATGGCACACACTTTCAGGTGAACAGCCGCGTTGCATTCGACATACCGCTACTCGGTGAACACAACGCCATGAATGCGCTGGCAGCGATCGCCATTGGTAGGCACATGAGCCTGAATGACGACCAGATCGCCCGCGGCCTGGCCAGTGCCTCTGCGCCGGACATGCGTCTGAACAACCAACAGATTGGTGATGGACAACAGGGCATCACGCTCATCAACGATGCGTACAACGCCAACCCCGATTCCGTTCTTGCCGCGTTGCATGTGCTGACCACCTTCACCGGCAGAAAGGTGGCCCTGCTGGGCGACATGCTGGAACTGGGTCAACAGTCACCGGACCTACATCGCATGGTGGGTTCGAAGCTGACCGAGATGAACATTGACATGGCAGTGTTCATCGGCCGCGCGATGATGTTCGCGGCTGAGGCAACAACCAAGGTGTGGTCTCCATCAAAAGTGCACACGATTGCGCAATGGGATGAGCAAACCGCGCAACAGGTAACGTCCTTACTTCAACCGGGCGATGTGGTGCTGATGAAAGGATCGCGCGGCATGGGTTTGGAACGGCTTGTCCCAACAATTGAACAGCGATTTATCGCAGAGGACAAGAAGACACTGAGACACGGAGATGACGCTTGAATGGGTATCATCGACAAATAGGTTTCTTTGTGCCTCCGTGCCTCTGCGCCCTCCGTGATTCATACGCCAGTTTCGTGGTATAACGATCAATACATGCTTTTTAACTTTGTCCAGTTCGCGCAGCAGTGGCTTGACCAGGTGGGCCTGTACCGCTTTTTGCAGGTGTTCAACCAGACAACGTTCCGTGCGGTGGCGGCGATCATCCTAGCGTTCATCATCGTACTGTTGTTGGGCAAGCGAACAATCCGTTGGCTGATGAAACAGAAGATCGGCGACCTGGCGGAATTCGGACACGCCGACCTGAATCGACTGACCAAACAGAAAGGCTCCACCCCCACCATGGGCGGAGCGCTGATCTCGCTGGCAGTGTTCGCCACCATTGCTCTGCTGGCGGATATGACTAATTTCTACGTGCAGATGGCGTTGCTATGCCTGGTCTGGCTGACCATCCTCGGCGGCGTGGACGACTGGCTGAAACTCACCACCGCGCGGCGATCTCCAGGCTCACGACAGGGTTTGCATTCCTGGGAAAAACTGGTGTTTCAGGTGGGCATCGCGTTGCTGCTGGGTTTTTTCATTCACCACCACGGTATGAACAACGAGCAGACCCGCGTGCTCGTGCTGCCTTTCCAACGCCCGGTCATTCCCGGCACCACGCAACTTGATTTGGAACACGTGTTCATCCTCGGGCCTTGGGCGTTCGGTATCCTGACGGTGCTGGTGATCGCCGGTTCATCTAACGCGGTGAACCTGACCGACGGCATGGACGGCCTGGCCAGTGGGATCATGGCGATCGTCGGTTTCGCGTTTCTGATTCTTTGCCTGATCACCGGCATTCAGAATTACGCTCAGTTCATGCTCACACCCTTCATCCCCGGCGGTGCGGAACTGGCCGTGGTGGCCGGGGCGATTACCGGGGCGTGCCTGGGGTTTCTGTGGTTCAACTGCCACCCCGCGCAGGTGTTCATGGGCGACACCGGCAGCCTGCCCCTCGGCGGGATGATCGGCTTCATCGCGGTGGTGATCCGACAGGAACTGTTGCTGTTGTTGATCGGCGGTGTGCTGGTCGCAGAGGTGATGAGCGTGGTGCTGCAGGTGGGTTACTTCAAACTATCCGGCGGCTCACGCATTTTCCGCTGCGCCCCGATCCATCACCACTTCCACCTCGGCGGCTGGGGCGAACAACAGGTGGTCGTG
>JANQFT010000247.1 GCA_028277685.1 Phycisphaeraceae bacterium | reverse complement strand
ACTTATCCTGGTACGGTGACCAGCCGCCTACCCAGAACCCCTGTCCGCCCGGCTCGTTCAGCAGTTCCAGGAACACCCATTCCGGGTCGGTGGTCTTGTGCATATGGGCTGCGAATTCGCCCCACCACTTGATGAACTTGTCTGCCATGGGCTTGCCCTTCATCTTCTTGAAGGGAACGCTCTTGGGGTGAATGTCGACGATCACCGCCAGCCCGTGCTTGCGAATCATCTGGATCGATTCATCGTACACGTGCAGCAGTTCAGTGTTCAGGCTGCCGTCTTCCCGGTTCAGCAGGAACAGTGGATCGGTAGCGAGGCGAATGTGATCGAACCCAGCCCCGGCAATCAACTTAATGTCATGTTCGGTGATGAAGGCCCGGAACGTTTCCTCGTTGAACCCGCCTTTCTTACCACCGATGCGAATGTTCCACGGCTGGCAATACCAGTTGTTGATGTTGACGCCGCGCTGGAGTCGGCCGTAGCGGGCATCGGTGACGGCCGGACCGTATTCCTCCGCAGGGCGGTACTTCGCGCGATCGGCGGCGACATCCGCTTCGGTGATCGATTCAACTTTGAAATACTCAACGTCGAGGGTACCGCTTTTCGAACCATAGAAACCCAGGCGGAACATCAGACGGGTGGCCTCTTTGGGGATGCCGATCACACGTTGGGTTTCCACCCAACCGTCGGACGATCCTTTCAGGTTGGCCACGTCGATCCAGCCCTTCACGCTCTTGCCGGCATCGTTTTTGAAGCGGCCCTGTATTCTGCCCTTCTTGTAACCTTTGTTGCCACCCACGATATCCATGTAGCGATAGCGTGCACTGACACGCAGCTTCACCGCTTCGGCGGGAACCTTGGGTGTCTGCTCGATGAAGTTGTCCTGGTCTTCGCCATCGACCGTGATTGACACATAGCTGGCGCCACCGGTATCGCGTTCGATGCTGATGGTGCCCTCTTTGCCTTTCCAGACCCAGCCGACAGGCGAGCCATCTGCGCCGGCCTGCGCGAAGTCGGAGTTTTTGAATACACTCGGCTTCGCCTCTTGCGCGGTGGCGCAAGCAGCGAGTGAGGTCACAAGGATAGCCCATGCCGCGCAAGCGGCCCATTTGGTGTGGTGCGTCATAATCTGTCTACACTAACGGGGGTGAGGAATTCGGTGCGTTACTGTCTGTTCCAGGGTTTTCTATCCGGGCGCAGCTGGCCACGCAGCAATTCGCCCTGACGTAAGGATTCAGCGTGTGCATCACCAAACAGGAAGTTGGCGATGTGATCACCTTCATCTGCCCAACTGCCCATTTCGCGCCAGCGTATTCGTCCCTTGCTGGTTTCATCGTAACTGGGCTGATTCACATTCAGTTTCACCGGCTGGGCATGTTCATCGGGTGCTTGTGTGAACGTTTTGCCCCATCGGATACTCGGGTGATACGGCGCGCCGTCAACATGGTCGATGGCTTTGGTCGCCTCTCGCGCGTAAGTGCCATTGCTGCCCTGCATGTTGCCATCCATCACGGTCACGACCTGTGATGGTCGGCCTATCTCGCTGTAGCGCATGTTCAGTGGGTCATTGCCGCCGCCGTATTCCCGCATCACCGCCACGTTCGTTGAGTAGTGCACACCCGTCGACTTGTGCGAGTTCGGGCATACCCAGACGTTCGGTTGCTGCAGTCTTTCATTGATCACTTTTCTGAACGACATCGTTCCGCCTGCAATGCCCCGGAAAGAACTGATCTGCCTGGCCGATGGCAACCAGTCGCGGCTTTCATCGGCATAGACGCGTAGTGTCAGTCCAAGCTGCCGTTGATTCGACAAACATTTCACTGAAGCCGCCACACGACGCGCCTTGCTCAGCGCAGGTAACAGCATGGCCACCAGTAGCGCGATGATCGCCACGACGACCAACAGTTCCACTAACGTGAATGCGCGGCGGTGCATGATCGTGACCTCCATGCTTGTACGCCCCCGGTGAAGGTGAGGTCCGATAGCCGGATGCAAGCGCCCCGGAGTCGCTCACATCCGTTCTATCGACCAGTTTCATCTGCCGCTGATGGATCATAGACATCCAGGTTCAGCGGAAATCTTTCCACCCAAAGCCCCATCCCAAAGAGGTGGGCTATCGCCGACCCCTATTGAGGTCGGATGGCATTCACTTCACACTTTGCGACGACGCAGCATCATCAAACCACCCACACCCAGCAGCGCCAGCGATGCAGGTTCTGGGATGACCGCTGCTTCAACCACAACGTTGTCATTGCGTACGGCACCGCTGTTACCACCGTCAGACGAAAAACCGTAAATACGGACTTCCAAAGCCGAATTGATGTTGGTCAGCGAGCTGACATCTGCGGAAAACTGTGCGCCCGCGGAATTGCGATTGTTGTTGTTGGGAATGATGGAGAACATCAGGTCGTTGGTAAAACCGTCGGCACTGGTGCGTACGAACACCCAGCTACTCTTATTACTGCCTGCTGCCTGGAAGGTCAGCGAAGTGATGTTGATCGCATCACCGGTGGGCATCAGCGTGAACGATTTGTAACGGTTCAGGGCGACGGCCGCGGCAATGCGCTGAGCATCCGTGGCAGCGTTAAAGGCATCCACATCCACGAAGCCCGGCGCCGACCCGGTGACGGTCCTTACCGAGTTGTAGGTACGCTGCACGTGACGGGTACCAGTACCAAACGTACTGAATGAACCACCACTGAACGTGGATGTGGTCACGCCGAGCACACCGTCAACCGTGGAATCACGATCGATACCATTTTCAAAAGTGTAGTTGGCAATCATGGCCGCCTGCGATGTGATGGCCAGTCCGACAACAAGTAGCGCTGCCAGTGTCAGTTGAGTTCCTCGAATCATGGGTTTTCTCCTTTGCCTTTCGATCCATTCAGGTCAATCTCTTCATCCCACGTCGCCCAATGCTCACATGGCATCAGACGTATTGATTTGTTCACATACCGCGTGGGCCCCATGCCGAGTGGCCGATTTGCCACTCAACAGGAAGCTTGACCGATGGCTGCGGTTTATCCGGTTGATTGATCAGGGCCAGCATCATTTCCGCAGCACGCTTACCCAGTTCAAAGCGATCAAAACTCACGCGGCTTAACCCGCGCCAGTGTCGCCAGATTTCATGTGAATCGTCACAACAGATCACACCGATGTCGTGACCGATGCGCACGCCCGCAGCCGCCATGCGAGGCAACAATGATTTGGCGATGTACGCTGTTTCACAGACCAACACCGCTTTGGGATCGCGTTGTACCTGCGCAAACAATTCGAGCCATTCATCGGCTTTCAAGTAACCACTGGTGTGCGTGAGCGCGACATCATCATGCTTCGACACTGCCGCCATCACGCCATCCACACGACCAAGGTGGCTGTAATGTGTTTTTCCATGCGGCGCAAAACCGAGCCACACCAGATTGCGATATCCAAGCGCGATCGCGCGCTGGGCTGCCATTTGACCGGCAGCAAATTCATCGCGACGCACACAGCGTTCATCACGCCACACGCTCGAATCTGCCCAGATGCAGTTCGGCTGAAGCGCTTCCAATCGCTGTTCAACTTCCGGCGGCATCGAGTCAAGCACGATCATGCCATCGAGCACATGCTCTTCAAACACGCGCGATGACTGCTGCAAGTCTGCCTGCACATCATCGATGCGCGCCAGGCACGCAATGAAACCCGCTTCACGCAAACCTTCGTTAACGCCAAGAATCGCTTCGAACGCAAGCGGATGCGTAAACCGATCGCCGGGACTGTTCGGAATCAGCACGCCCACCTGTCGACTGGCCCGATTCCGCAATGTTCGAGCGGCGGCGGAAGGTCGATAACGATACTGCCGCGCGATCTCGGCAATGCGTTCGCGCGTGCTGGCCTGAACCGTGACATCGCCCTTGAGCGCGCGGTTGATCGTCCACCGCGACACCCCCACCATGCGGGCCAGATCAGACTGCGTGAGCACGCGGCCACCCGGCCCCGGTTGCGTCAATAAGGCCGCAGCCTCGTCGAGCGCCGTGGCCTGATCATCAGAAATCAGGCGCTCCTCAGTCAGCGCCGTCACAGGGGAGAGGACCTCGTCAGACGATAAATCCGCGGCCGTATGGGCCTGCGAATTTGCTCCATTTCCGAGTTTTTGCGTTTTCTTTGCCACTTTTTTGATGTGAATCCAACACGTGTGTGATTTCCTACACGTGTAGGATACGCCATATTTGGCCAAAGTCAAGAAGTTCTCATAAGAAATTCGTGTCGTGGCGCGTTTTGGAGCTGACGAGACACAACGGCAATTTGCGGACTACCCCACGTCTCGCGATCACGAAACAAGTCGAAAATCCAACGCCCAGCGTCGATCACCCATCCCATCTGCCCTCAGACCTGCCCGCATCCGTTCGACTAGAGCAACCTCAACTCATTCGTCTCACTGACGGGGAGGGCGAAGCTCCTGCTGAGCCGATGTAAATGCTGATCGACTTCGCTTTACGGCTCGGCAGGTGCCTCACCCTCCCAAGGCAAGCCAGCTACGGGAGGGGTGGGATGCTCTAGCCGCGACCTGACAGGTCGCGAATATGATGATGAATTCATACACCCGTTCACCCAGCAAAACTTATCCACGCAATCAATCAAATCGCGGTCAGTCAGATGACCTCCACCTTGATCACGCCCTGTCCTCATGCTAGAAGAAATGCTTTCACTCCGAACGCGCGATGCGCAGCTGTATTTGTGGTAACAGGCGAAACACTCCATGATTTTCAAACGGCACCCTGAAAACCCCATCGTGACCCCCGGCATCCATGAAGGTCCCGAATGGCGACGCTGCGTCACCTTTAATCCCGCTGTCCACCGCACAGCCGACGGCAAGTTCTACATGCTCGAACGCGCCTGCAAAGAACTGCGCCCATTCGTCAGCGTGCTGGGCCTGCTCGAAAGTGACGATGGCGTTCACTTCGAACTGGCCAGCGATGAACCGGTTCTCGATGCAAAGTCACTCGGCTACCCCACCGGTAACGTGCAGGATCCGCGCCTCGTGGAAATCGGCGGCCAGTACGTGCTCATTTACGTGCTCCGCAAAGACACCGCAGACTGCAACCCCACTGGTCTGGGCGTGCCTGATTACACCCGCCCCAATCTGCCCAAAGGTATATCGGATTACGAGCGTCAGGTGCTCGTCGCTTCGCGCAGCGGGATTGCCGTGTCGACCGACATGCGCAACTGGAAGCACGTCGGTTGGGTCGGACCGGAGGACCTGGACGACCGCGACAACATCCTCTTCCCCGAAAAGATCAACGGCCAGTACGCCATGCTGCGTCGACCCATGACGCACGTCGGCCCCGAATACGGCTGCGAAGGCCCCGCCATGTGGCTCAGCTACGCCGATTCGCTCGAAGGACCATGGTCGGAAGAGGTGCTCGTTGCCAAAGGTGAAGGCGGCTGGGAAGGCCAGAAGATCGGTGGCAGCGCCCCACCTGTACGCGTCGACGAGGGTTGGCTCACCAGCTACCACGGGGTCGATGCCACCAGCGCTTACTGTCTCGGCTTTCTCCTGCTGGATAAGAACGATCCGACCAAGGTGCTCGCCCGAACCTCCGAACCGGTCATGCGCCCCACCGAATACTACGAGCGCGTCGGCCTGGTCATTCCCAACACCATCTTCCCCACCGGCAACATCGTGGTCGACGATGAGCTGTGGGTCTACTACGGCTGCTGCGATACCAGCATCGGCTTGGCCACCGCCAAAATCACCGACATCATGAACGCGATGGATAAGGTGTAACTCACCCAATCAAGCAAACACAACCGCGCGAGGTTTTTCCACCCCTCCCCAAGAAAGAAGGGAGTGTTACATGGCCACCGGTGCATCCCACTTAAACGGGATGCACCAACACATCAGTTTCATCGTGCACCCATGGCCATTGGGCTTTGCTGGCGCGGGGCGGGCAGATCGGTTTCACCCATCAGGTATTCATCGATGCTGCGGGCGGCGCCGCGGCCTTCGCTGATAGCCCAAACCACCAAACTCTGGCCACGTCGGCAGTCGCCGGCGGCGAAGACACCATCGATGTTCGTGGCGAACGGTCCGAACTGAGCGGCGAAGTTGCTGCGCTGGTCCGTCTCGATGCCGAGTTGCTCACCAAGATACTGCTCGGGGCCGAGGAAGCCCATGGCCAGCAGGACGAGGTCGGCGTCGAACACTTCCTCGCTGCCTTTGACCGGGGTGAACGGCGCTTTGTCGCCGGGCTTGGACCAGTCGATGCGGGTGGTCTTGATGCCCTTGACGTTGCCGTTGCCATCATCAATGAACTCGGTGGTGAGGATGGCGTACTCGCGCGGGTCCTTGCCGAAGATGGCCTGGCTTTCCTGGTGGCCGTAGTCAGTGCGGAGGATCTTGGGCCACTGCGGCCAAGGGTTGTCCGCAGCACGTTCGGCCGGTGGCTGATCGAGCAGCTCAAAGTTGACCAGGCTACGGCAGCCGTGGCGGATTGACGTGCCGATACAGTCGCAACCGGTGTCGCCGCCGCCGATGACGATGACGTTCTTGTCCTTCGCGTTGATGGGGGCGGTGAACTTCTTGTAGTTCGCATCGAGCACGGCCTTGGTGTTCTCATGCAGGAACTCCATGGCGAAGTGAATGCCGTTGAGATCACGACCGGGCACCGGCAGGTCGCGCGGCGTGGTCGAACCGGTGGCCAGCAGCACCGCGTCGAACTCATCGACCAGTTGTTTCGGATCGATGTACTTAACCCCCGGAAGTGCTGGCGCCGCACCTGCGGAAGTTTGCTTCGACCCACCGACGAATGCATTGGTGATGAACTCAACACCTTCGGCGGCCATCTTGTCCACGCGGCGTTGCACGGTGCGCTTGTCGAGTTTCATGTTCGGAATGCCGTACATGAGCAACCCGCCAATGCGATCGTGACGTTCGTACACCGTAACGCTGTGACCGGCCTTGTTCAGTTGATCGGCCGCGGCCAAACCTGCGGGCCCCGAACCCACAATAGCAACGCGCTTGCCCGTACGGGTTTGCGGGGCATCGGGTTCGATCCAACCTTCGGCCCAACCGCGATCGACGATGGCGTTCTCGATGTTCTTGATCGTGACGGCCGGCTCGATGATGCCCAGCGTGCACGCGCCTTCGCACGGCGCGGGGCACACGCGGCCGGTGAACTCGGGGAAGTTATTCGTCTTGTGCAAACGATCCAGCGCTTTACGCCATTCACCGGTGTATACCAGGTGGTTCCACTCGGGGATGAGGTTGTCGATGGGGCAACCGGTTTCCGATTGGCAGAACGGCAGGCCACAGTCCATGCAGCGTGCACCCTGGGTTTTCAGATGCTCTTCAGGGACCTCTTCGAGGAACTCGTAGAAGTCATTGATGCGCACCTCCGCATTGCGGTAGGGAACGGTCTGACGTTCAAATTCTTTGAATCCGGTGGGCTTACCCATTGATTCACTCCTTCGGAGTGAAGCTCCAAATTCGAATTTCGAATTTCGAACTTCGAGCTTTCGTTTATGCGTTTGCTTCAGCCTTGGCCTTTTGTTCCATCAACACGCGCTTGTAGTCCGTCGGCATCACTTTCACGAACTGGGGCAATGCTTCGTCCCAGCGGGCAAGCACATCGGCGGCGACGGTCGAGCCGGTGTACTGCTGATGCTGTTCGATCAGGTCCTCCAGTTCGGCGATGTCTTCGTCGGCTTCAACCTTCTCCAGTTCGACCGAACCGAGGTTGCAGTTATTGAGGAAGGTTTCATCCTGATCCCAGATGTAGGCGACACCGCCACTCATGCCGGCGCCGAAGTTACGGCCGGTGGCACCGAGGATGACCACACGGCCACCGGTCATGTATTCACAACCGTGATCACCCACGCCTTCCACGACAGTGTGAGCGCCGGAGTTACGCACGCAGAAGCGTTCGGCGGCAATCCCGCGGAAGTAAGCCTGGCCACCGGTCGCGCCGTACAGGCAGACGTTGCCGACGAGGATGTTGTCTTCAGGGGTGAAGGTGGCCTTGGCGTCGGGATAAACGATCACCTTGCCACCGGACAAGCCCTTGCCGACGTAGTCATTGGCATCACCTTCCACTTCGATGGTCACACCGGAGACAAGCCAGGCACCAAGCGACTGACCGGCCGAACCAGTGAGCTTGATCCAGATGGTATCTTCGGGCAGGCCGTCTGCACCGTGGGCCTTGGACACTTCGTTGGAAAGAATCGTGCCGACCACGCGGTTGATGTTGACCACGGGCGACTCAATGCGAACCTTTTTGCCCTTCTCGAGTGCGGGTTTGGATTTCTCCAGCAGCATGTTGTCCAGTGCCAACTGCAGGCTATGGTCCTGTTCCATCTGCTTGAAGACGCCGACGTTCTCACGATGGCTGGGCTTTTCGGCAGGCGTGAGCAACAGGGAAAGATCGATGCCCTTCGCCTTCCAGTGATCCACCGCGACATCAGCTTCGAGCAGATCGACGCGACCGATGAGGTCGGTGAACTTGCGGATGCCAAGCTCAGCCATGATCTGTCGAGCTTCCTCAGCCACCATGAACAGATAATTGACCACATGCTCAGGCTTGCCGTGGAACTTCTTACGCAGTTCGGGATCTTGCGTGGCCACGCCAACGGGGCAGGTGTTGAGGTGGCACTTGCGCATCATGATGCAGCCAAGCGTGATGAGCGGCGCGGTGGCGAAGCCGTATTCTTCGGCACCAAGCAGTGCGCCGATGACGACATCACGGCCGGTCTTGAACTGGCCATCGGTCTCGAGCGACACGCGACTGCGCAAGTCGTTCTGCACGAGGGTCTGATGGGTTTCCGCCACGCCCAGTTCCCACGGCAAGCCGGCGTGCTTGATGCTGGTGAGCGGCGAAGCGCCCGTGCCACCATCATGCCCGCTGACGAGAATGTGATCGGCATGTGCCTTGGCCACCCCACTGGCGACCGTGCCCACCCCCACTTCGCTGACTAGCTTCACGCTGACGTTGGCCGTGCGGTTGGCGTTCTTCAGGTCGTGGATGAGTTGGGCCAGGTCTTCAATGGAATAGATGTCGTGGTGCGGCGGCGGGCTGATGAGCGACACCCCAGGCGTGGAGTTGCGCACATGCGCAATCTCGACATTCACCTTGTGGCCTGGCAGCTGCCCGCCCTCGCCCGGCTTGGCGCCCTGTGCG
>JANQFT010000471.1 GCA_028277685.1 Phycisphaeraceae bacterium | reverse complement strand
GTCCAACGTGGTCACGCTGATCGCCACCCGCACCGCGTTGTGTTTGGCCAGTTCCTGCAGCAGGTCCAGGTCGCGCAGCACCAGTCGGTTCTTCGTGATAATGCGCACCGGTTGCCGCGCTTCGGTCAGCACCTCCAGGCAACCGCGTGTGATTTCGAGTTTGCGTTCGATCGGCTGGTAACAATCGGTTGCGCCGCTCATCACGATGTGTTCGGCCTGCCACTTGGGACTAGCCAATTCTTCACGTAGCAGCTCCGGCGCATCCGGCTTGGCCATGATCTTGGTTTCGAAGTCCAGTCCGCTGCTGAAGCCGATCATCTCGTGGTACGGCCGGGCGTAGCAATAGATGCACCCATGCTCGCAACCGCGGTAGGGGTTGATCGTCCAGTGGAAGCACAGGTCCGGGCTGTCCAGCCGGTTGATCACCTTCTGCGTGCGATCGCGAAACACCTGCGTGACCACCTGCCGACCGTCAGCCAACACACATGATTCATCGCACAACCGCTCGAGTTGCGCCTGGTGCTCGACATACTCATCCAGCAGTTCGACATCCTGCTGCTCGAACCGATTGGTCGGGTTTACCTGCGCGGCCCGACCCTTGATCGTGGGCATGCGCAGCCGATCATTGGGTTGATTTGAATACCCGATCATAATCCTAACATTATGGCGGACGACCGCGAAAGTCAATCGGAATTTTTCGCGCGCATCACCTGCGTGGCCCAGGTGATCTGCTCGCACAGGTAGGGAACCCAGTCGTGCCCGTCGGGCGTTTCGCGGTAGATGTGGGGGATGTCGCGTTCGAGCAGTTTTTCGTGCATCAGGCGGTTGCTGCGGACGAAGTCGGGCATGGTGTCGTGGATGCCGATGTCGATCGACAGGGCGGGCATCGCAGCAGGATCAACCTGGTCGATCATGCAGTAGGGCGTCCACTTGCGGTAGTCGGCTTCGGTGATGGTTTGGCCGAATACTTCCGCGCCAATCTTCCAGTCGCCAAGGTCTTTGGGAAACGCATCATCGAACGCGCAACCATTCCGGGCCAACTCCAGCAGGTGGAACGCGCCGCTGCGACACCCGAGTGCGGCGTAACGCTCCGGTTCGAGCAACCCCAGATAACTCACACCCATCGCGCCCATGCTGTGGCCCACCAGTGCGCGGCCGGTGCGATCCGCCACCACCGGCAACAGTTCCTCCACCGTGGGAATCAGTTCGGTCGTCACGTGCGTGGCGTACTGCACATCCGCCCGGCGGGGGCTGTCGTGGTACATGCTCAACCCGCCGTTCACTCCGATGATGATGATCTCCAGCACATCCGCGATGTCGCGGAACGTTTCCACCTCGATGGTGCCGATGCGACCCTTTGCTTCGGTCGCCTGCCAACGCATCAATCCTTGTGGCGTTGGGCCGAACAGATCGCGCAGTTTTCCGTGCAGCACGTACACCACGGGAAACGTTCGGCCCGGATCATCCTTCGCGCACGCCGGCAGCGTGTACGTGGCGCTGATGGCTTCACCCAGGGCCACGCTTTGCATATTGATGAACCCGGTCATGGGTTCATCGTTCATCGGTTGCAGTTCCGCCTTCATGGTGTGGCCATGGTGGGGCGGTGCACATGATTCGTCAAGCGACATCAGGCGAGCCGCTCTTCAATCAACCGCTGACTGTTCAGATCGAGCGCGATGGGGTTGTCCACCGCGAACTTCCCGCCGGCGTGGTCCTTGATGATGATCGAGCCATCTTCCATCTGCCGCACATCCTCGGTGTGTTTCACATGCACCTCGAACGGCCCGCGGTCGGTGTTGACGTGCCAGACGGTCAGGTCGAACCCATCTTCCACCTCGAGGATCGCGGTGACGCGTGGAGCGAATTCCTGCGCGGTCAGCTCTTCTTCGATCAGCGCGCGGGTGGCATCATCCACTTCATCCAGCGTGGGCAACAGGATGATTTCACGACCTTCACCATCGCGCACCGAGACGTACCGATCGCGCTGCGACCACGGGAAGCAGCGGGCGATGCGCACTTCCTCGATCGGTTTGTCGTTCTCGATGGATGTATCAAGCGCGGCCAGATGCCCCCGCGCATCGCGCCACAGCCGTAAGTTTCCTGCCTGTGCAATGGTGCGGTGGGGCTGGTCCTTCTTCTGTTCCTTCTTATCTGATTCAACGGTTTGTGTTGTCATGACCGTATCTCCTTGGGGTTAAACCGCCATCACGGCAGCGAGTTCCGCCTGCGTGCGATGCAGTTCGGCATACACGCCATCGGCGGCAATCAATTCTTCGTGCGTGCCACATTCAGCCAACTTGCCCTTCTTCAGAATCAGCAGGCGGTCGGCTTTGCGCAACGTGCTGAGCCGGTGCGCGATGGCGAATGTGGTGCGACCTTCAACCAGACGGTCGATCGCTTCCTGGATTTTCATCTCCGTTTTACTGTCCACGCTGCTGGTCGCTTCATCAAGGATCAGCACGCGCGGGTTATTCAGAATCGCCCGGGCGATACTCAGACGTTGGCGTTCGCCACCGCTGAGCGTTTGCCCACGCTCGCCGACGATGGTGTCGTAACCATCCGGGAAGCCGACGATAAAATCGTGGGCGTTGGCGGCGCGGGCCGCTTCGATGATGCGGTCCATGTCCGCTTCATGATTGCCGTATGCGATGTTCTGTGCCACCGTGCCGGCAAACAGGTACGGTTCCTGCAGCACCACGCCGATCTGGCTGCGCAGTTCGTGCAGGTTCATATCGCGCACATCGATGCCATCGATGAACACGCGTCCGTCGATGGGGTCGTAGAACCGACAGATCAGGTTGACCAGCGTTGTTTTGCCGCCGCCGGATGGGCCAGCCAGGCCGATCATTTCGCCGGGTTCCACTTCAAAACTCACATCCTGCAACACGCGCTTCACGCCGTCGTAAGTGAAACTCACATCCTCGAATCGCACGCGACCTTCGATGCTCGGTCGTGCGACCGGGTTCGATTTGGTGAACACGGTGGGGGGTGTATCGAGGATGTCGAAAATGCGCTGTGCGCTGGTGGCGGCACGTTGGAACACACGGTTCATCACGCCCAGTTCCTCGATCGGGCCGTAGAACATCCAGATGTAACTGAGGAACATGACGAATTCGCCGACCTCGAATTCTCCGCCGATGATGCGTGGCCCGGCGTACGACCACACAATCAACGTGCCCAGGTTTAACAACAAGGTGATCTTCGGCCAGAATCGGGTCCATTCACCGTGCAGATCTTCCGTGTCATCCAGCACGGCTTTACTGCTGCTGGTGAAGCGATGCACTTCGCGGTCTTCTTGCGTGAACGCTTTGACCACGCGCATGCCCGGCAGCACATCGCTGAGCACGCTGGTCATCTTGCCCCACTTGGCCCAGATGCGCTGCAGCATCGGCCTCATCCGCCGCGTGTGCAGGTACATCAGCACGATGCCGACTGGCACTGGGGTGAAGGTAAGCAACGCCAATATCGGATCGTGTGCCAGAAGCACGACTGCAATGATCACGATCATCAACGAACTGATCGTCACGTTGACCAAGCCGAACGCGATGAAGTCCCACAGACGATCGCTGTCGTGCGTGATGCGGTTGACCAGTTGGCCCGTCGGTTTGCGGGTGAAGTAGGCCAGCGACAGTTTGCGCAGGTGGTTGAACGCTTCGGCACGCAGGTCGTGTGCGACTTGTTCGCCCAGCATCGCCAACCGATTCAGCCGCAGATATTCGCAGTAAACGCGCGCGGCGATCACCGCACCGAGTATGCCGATCAACGGCCAAAGCCAGTCCGTGTGTGCTGCATCGCTGGCCAGCACATCGTCGATCAGGTACTTGGTAAGAAACGGCGGCACTGCCATGAGCATCGCGCCCAGCACCGCGGCGCCCATACCGATATAAAACAAACGCTTGTGTCGCAGCACGTACGACATCAACCGCACGATGATCTTGCGTTGATGCAAACAGTGTGGGCAGTTGTCGGTCCAATCGGGGATCGCGCGCTCGCAGGTGTTGCATACCTTGTCTTCATCGGGGGCGACCACGGGTGTGCCGTCTGAATCGACCGTGTTGCGACCTTTGATGCGATCTTCCACGCGATGCTGGAAGCGGCTGAACCGTCGGGCCTGGCGGCAACTGAATCGCAGTTCTTCCTGCAGGTGACCGTCGACGATCACGCGGAAACGGCTGGAGCCGACGCCTTCGATGATGGTCACTTCGACCTTACGCTCGCCGGTCAGATCGGTGGCGCGCAGTTCCGGGGTGTTGCCGTTCATGTCCACAATGAACAGTTGATCGCCCGCCAGCGCGGCCCAGGTTTCGCCGAACCCGCCGCTGGTGGCGATGTCGGCCATGGCAAACGCGCTTGGCTTGGCGACGTTCGCCGGGGTGGTATCGCCGATGAGCAGTGCCACCGCATGCGGCAGTTCCACCCCGGTGGGGGTTTTTGTTTTCGTGACTTTACTTGCCATTCGAATCATGACGGCCATCCTTGGATTGTTTTCACTTTGCGTTGTTTCTCAGTCGAACTTCTTTCGGGGCTTCCGGAGGCGGCTCAGCGGGAGCTTCGTCCTCCCAAGGAAACTTCCGGGGGCGGGGCACAAAAAAAGCCCTGCGGCATTGGGCCGCAGGGCTTGGAAGTCAGCATTGAAATCCAGCATCTAACGCGGCCCATCTCGATTGTCACCTTCATTGACTTGAGCGATGTGCACGGCAATACCCCAATCACGCAGCGCGCGCACTGCCCCTGCCATCGGCGGGTCAGTCGGCGAGATGAGGGGTTTGCGATACACGTTCATGGCTTGTCGGGCCTCCACGTTGGACGTGTCTGCACGCGCGCCTCACGCGTGCAGGTTGTGTTTGTACACGCGCGATTGGGCATCGTCAACGATTTTTTTGGACCTTTGTGCAAGATAATGAAATCTTCACGACTCGGCTGCGTTCGCCCACCAACGCGATGGGGGCGTGACTGCAAAGGGCCAACGCAAAAGAAATCCGGATGAAATCGAAGCTCTCATCGCGACTTCTCGGGTATCCTTAAGTCACCGGGCGGTGGGGAAAACACCAGCCAAGCCATCGTGTTTCCGTGATGGTCTGACTAGACGCACGCCAGATCGTGCGGCAGTGCCGAATGACTGATGAGCAACTCATCCTCCGCATGCGCACCGCTCGAGATGCCGCCGCTTTCGCCGAGCTGATGCGCCGGTATGAATCGGTGGTGTTCGCCGTCTGCCGACGTCGCCTGACCGACCGCGATGATGCCGCCGACGCCACGCAGGAAGTGTTCACCTGCCTGTGGCAGGCCCGGCCCATCATTCACACCAGCATTAAATCCTGGTTGGTTCGCTGTGCGGTGAACGTGAGTGTTTCACACATTCGCTCCAGCGCCGCCCGGCGTCGCCGAGAGGCCGACCGGCCCACCCCCGACATCAACACCATCTGCGAGGTGGAAAAGCGCGAGACACATC
>JANQFT010000426.1 GCA_028277685.1 Phycisphaeraceae bacterium | reverse complement strand
TTACCGGTGAAGGTATACGCATGGTTCCCACCGGCATCGCGCCAGTTGTCGATTAGTACGGTTTCATCGTTGATCGTGATGTGACCGTCTTTCCGCAGGGCCGCGTGACGCCCGGGGGTGGATAACGATACAGCAGCCTCACCCATCGGCAAACGCACGGTTTGTTGATACTTCGATTCCAGCAGCCACGTGGCACAACTGATCGGCCCGCAGGCAACACGCATGCGCGACCGATCGAGCTGCAACTGCACCTCATCGCTTACACCATGCTTCGTCAGGTGTGCCTGTCGTACCCGCGCTCGCACCAGTATGAAGCGGCCGTCCGGGTTGTCACGCGTGACGATCACGCCCATGCTGCCACCGCATGTGAGTTCCGGGGCGGTGTCCAGTGGATTGCTTGGCGAATTACCCACACGCGTGACACCGGTTACTGCATCGAACGCATTCACATAGCGCACGTCCACAATCGTCACCGGCTTGGGATTCAGCACCGCGTACAACAAGGCGCCGCTCATCGCGACCACTGCCACCGCCAGCAGCGCCGAGGCAATCTTTACTCGCGTACCAACCACAGGTACGCGCAGGTGCCAATCACGTTTGGTTTGCGCGGCGGCAATCTTCTTCACCGTCTTCAGCAGGTTCGCACCACATTCCCCGCACGTGCGACTTCCTTTTTTCACTACGCAACCGCAGGAGGGGCAACGCCCCGGCATCACCACGCCACCTTCGCGTTTGGCCGAATCCTGCTGACTGATCTTCGGGATGATCATCTGGTGCCCGCACTGGGGGCACTTGGCGCGGTCACCCGCCCATTCGGGTTTGACCCGCAGAGGCTGGCGGCATCGATCACAAGTGATGGCTGCCATGAATTGCTCTCATCCGACCGCATCACGAAGTGCACTGCACCTCATATTGTACCTCATAGCACGAACTTACTCAGGTCTTCATCGCCCACAATTGATTGCAAACGCTCACGCACCAGTTCTGCAGTGATGGTGAGGCTGTTTTCACCCGAAGCCGCCATTTCCGGTGCATCGAAGTTGATCTGTTCGAACAGCTTTTCCATCACGGTCATCAAGCGGCGTGCGCCGATGTTCTCCGCATTTGCGTTCACCTGGGCGGCCAGTTCGGCCATGGTTTCCAGGGCTGCATCGTCGAACGACACATCCAACCCTTCGGTTTTCAGCAGGGCCTGTTGCTGGCGGGTCAGTGCGTTGTTCGGCTCCGTGAGAATCCGCACAAAGTCATCCCGGCTCAGCGCGGTCAGTTCCACCCGAATGGGGAAGCGGCCCTGCAACTCCGGCATCAAGTCACTGATCGACGCGGTATGGAACGCGCCCGCCGCGATGAACAGGATGTGATCTGTGTTCACCACGCCGTGCCGCGTCATCACCGATGACCCTTCCACGATCGGCAGCAGGTCCCGCTGCACACCTTGCCGCGAGACATCCGCTCCACCTTTGCCGCCTTCCGGGGGTGATGCGACCTTATCAATCTCATCCAGGAAGATGATGCCCGACTGTTCGGTGCGCTCGATCGCTTCGGTGGTCAGCTTGTCGCGGTCAATCAGGTTTTCCGTTTCCTCAGCCAGCAGCAAAGTGCGTGCTTCGGCGATCGTCACCTTGCGTTGCTTGGCGCGATCAGGAATCAGGTTTTCGAACATGCGTGACATGTCCGGGTCCATCTGATCCAACCCCATGTTGGAGAACATCGCCACCGGCACCGCCTTCTGCTGTAGCGTGATGTTGACTTCGCGTTCATCCAACTCGCCGCTGCGCAGTTGTTCCAGCAGCCGGTTGCGCACCTGCTCGCGTCGCTCAGTTGATTCATCGATGTTGATGTAACCAGTGGTGGAGGACGCATCGCCTGGAAGCAGCAGATCAAGTAGCTGCTGTTCGACGTTGGCGGTGGCTTTCTCTTTCACCGTTTCGCCGTGCTCAGCCTGCAGCATGCTGATGGCGTGTTCGAGCAGGTCGCGGATCATCGATTCCACATCCCGGCCGTGGTATCCCACTTCGGTGAACTTGCTGGCTTCGACCTTGACGAACGGTGCGCCGGTCAGGCCTGCGATGCGGCGGGCGATCTCGGTTTTACCCACACCGGTTGGGCCAACCATCACGATGTTCTTTGGACTGACTTCGCGAGCGAACTCGGCATCGAGTTGCTGGCGACGCCAACGGTTACGGATGGCCACCGCCACCGCGCGCTTGGCATCGGCCTGCCCGATGATGTAACGGTCCAACTCAGCCACGATCTGTTTCGGGGTCATGTCATTCATATCAAACTCGGAACTCGGAACTTCGAACTCGGAACGATCAGCAGAACATCAAGCATACGCGAAACAGTTCCGCGTTCCGAGTTCCCAGTTCCGAGTTCAGTAGGCTCGTTCGATCTTCGCTCCCGGATAATACGTGGCCAATATTTCCACTGCGTCATGCCCGGCGTTCGCCATGCCCTCAGCCCCGAACTGGCACAGGCCAATGCCGTGGCCGAACCCGCGCATGTCGGTGAAGATCACCTGCTCGCCACGTACGATCGGATTCACATGGCTGGTGCGTAAACGTAAGCGTCGTGAAAGCGCGGGCAGTCGTTTCGTGCCGCGGTAGTTGCATGCCTGCCTGAACGTTTCCGCCGGCAGGATGTAACGCTTACCGCGATCATCGCTGATGGCGAACCGTGATGCGCGGCCAACTTCGTTCCTCTCTGCGATGGCCATCGTCGTGATCGTGCCCAATTCGGCGATCGGCAGGAACTGACGTTTCCCGAATGCCGCCAGCCGCTGTGAAAGTGTCACCCGCGACCGCTCGATCGGTTTCAACTGGAAGTAGGGCGACGCTTCACACCATGGCTCATGCGTTTTCGGCACCAGAGCATTTGCGGAGGCGGCGCCCCACGCATCGTGTGGGCTTAACCCCGCGCCGCCGCACGTGCTGGAGTAATACGCCTTCAGTATGCTGCCCTCGTCGGTTAACACCAGCCCAGCGGTGTCGATCACCGCCTGTCTCGATGTTGCGTGATGCGAGTAACCACGATACGCCTGCGAGACCTGCGTATTCTCAAGGTCATACCAGCGCCCCGGCGGTGTGCCCAGCGCACTGACCAACGCGTAACTGCGAGCCGCAATCGCCTGGGCGTGATACGTGGCCAGTTGCCAGTCATCGTACAACTCTCGATCGAGCACACCCGGCAGATACGATTCGATCGGCACATGATTCACCAGGTCGAACTGTGTGGGAGCATC
>JANQFT010000373.1 GCA_028277685.1 Phycisphaeraceae bacterium | reverse complement strand
ATTCAATACCCCACCGACGCGGGACGCGTCGGCTATCGCGCCCCTGCCGGCTGGTTCTTGCCGACCAGTTCGTCGTTCGTCTTGAAGTGTTCCAGCGCTTTGAGTAACTGCTGGACCTGTTCGATGGGTTTCATGTTCATCAGGCGGCGGCGGAGGGCGGTGGTGGTTTTCAGCGTCGCGTCGTCCAGCAGCAGGTGTTCTTTGCGGGTGCCGCTGGCGGCGAGGTCGATTGCGGGGAACACGCGGTGGTTGGCGATGTCCCGGTCGAGGATCATTTCCATGTTGCCGGTGCCTTTGAACTCTTCGAAGATCACCTGGTCGCCGCGGCTGCCGGTATCGACCAGGCACGTGGCGAGGATGGTGAGTGATCCACCTTCTTCGGTGTTGCGTGCCCCGCCGAACAGTTGCTTGGGTACCGCCAACGCGCGGGCATCCAGACCACCGCTGAGCGTGCGACCGCTTGCTTGCGCATCCGGTGATGTGTTGAACGCGCGGCCCAATCGCGTGAGCGAATCCATCACGATCACCAGGTCTTTACCCTGCTCAGCCAATCGCTTGGCCCGCTCGATCACCAGCGTGCCCAAACCGGTATGACGTTGGGCATCGTGATCGTTTGACGAGGCATACACCTCGCACGGTACATTACGGCGGAAGTCGGTCACTTCCTCCGGTCGCTCGTCGATCAGCAGCGCCCACACAATCGCCTCGGGGTGGTTGAGGCTGATCGCCTTGGCGATTTGCTGCAGCAGCATCGTCTTGCCGGCTTTGGGGGGCGAGACAATCAACCCGCGCTGACCGAACCCGATCGGGCAGAACAGGTCGATCAACCGGCAGGCTGGCGGGCAGTCGGGGTATTCCAGTTTGATCCGTGGCTGGGGATCGATGCTGGTGAATTCTTCCAGCGGTGTGGTTTTTTTGTGGTCGGCTGCGCAGTCGCCATCGATTTCAATGATGTCTTCCACGCGCGGGGCGGCACCGAGTTCTTTCTGGATTTTGCTCTTGCGCTTCTTCTTTTTGCCGTTGGATTCGGGGCCGCGTCTGCCACCGATATCGACGGTGATCACGTTGCCGGCGCGCAAAGAAAACTTCTCGATCAGCCGCGCGGGAACGAGCGGATCGTTCGGGCGCAGGACGAGGTGTTTGTCCAACTGCCGTAACCGGCCATCGGCGCGGTCCGACAATTCAAGAATGCCGGTACGTCGGTCCATAAGGCGAATGTCTTAGGGGTCCGCGGGACACGAGAGAGGTTCTAACGGGTCCGGCGAATCTGATACGAGTATGGCCCCGGGTTAAGGGTTTGTCAAGACAGGAGTGCGATATTGGCCTGATTTTGAGGAAATGCGGAGTGCGGAATGCGGAATCAGAAAATCAATTCCGTACTCCACCCCCGCATTCGTTCAGAAACTTTCCCAATGCAGCACTTCATCCAGCGCGCGCTTGGGGGTGGGCACGGCGGCGTCATCGTTATAGCCCACGGCGATCAACGAAACGATCTTCATCCCATCCGGCAGGTTGATCAGCTTGCCGATCGGGTCGCAGTAATCCTTCTTATCTCCGGCCACCCAGCAACTGCGCAGTTCCATGGCGGTGGCGGCGATCAGAATGTTCTCCGTCGCGGCGCAGCCATCTTCAAGGTAGTAGGTCGTTTCCTCGCAGCAGACGATAATGCATCCCCCGGCGTCGGCGATGAAACGGCCGTGTTCGGTTTCGCCGGCGATCTGCTTCAACAGGTCGGCTTGCGTGACGACCACAAATTCCCACGGCTGTTCATTGCGACCGGTGGGCGCATGACGGCCGGCATCCACCAGTCGCTTGAGCGCGCTTTGGGTGAGTGATTCACCATTGAACCGGCGGGTGCTGTGTCGCTGTTGAATGGCTGTGATGGCATCCATGATTGATCTCCGTCATTTTTCTCTCGTTCATTTTACCCGACGCAGCCGATCTGCGACATTATTCACCATGACCGCTCTTTTTTTGCCGGAATGGAACGACATCGTTCGCCCTGTAGTTGGCATGCTCCATGCGCCTGCTTTGCCGGGCAGTCCGCAATATACCGGTGACCTGAACACCGTGCGCGATCGCGTCCTGGCGGATGCCGAGACCCTTGCTGCCGGGGGCGTGCACGGGTTGATGTTAGAGAACTATTACGATGCCCCCTTCTTCCGGGGGCGCGTGCCGGCGTTGACGGTGGCGCACCTGACCGCTCTGGCCGTGGCGGTGCGCGAGCGATTCGACCTTCCGCTGGGCATCAACTGTTTGCGTAACGATGGTTGCAGTGCACTGGCGATCGCGCAGGCATCCGGTGCCCGGTTCATACGCGTCAACATTCTCTGCGGGGCGCGGGTGACGGACCAGGGCATCATCGAAGGGATCGCCGCCGACCTGATGCGCGACCGGGTCAACCTGGGCGCGAGCCAGATCAAAGTGATGGCCGACGTGAACGTGAAGCACTCTGCCCCCCTTGCTGCCATGCCGAT
>JANQFT010000351.1 GCA_028277685.1 Phycisphaeraceae bacterium | reverse complement strand
GCTTGTTCGGCCGCAGGCGGACAAGCGTGTAGGTCGGGGCCTGCCCCGACGTGTTCCATGATGTTGGTGATGTCGGGGCTGGCCCCGACCTACGAACTGGCCCCGACGTGTTCCCATGATGTTTGTGATGTCGGGGCTGGCCCCGACCTACGAACTGTTTCTTGGGGTGGTGGCCGCGGCGATTCATTACCGTTATCCGGACCTCGCAACGGGGCTGGGCGCGATCGGGTGGCGTCGGCGCTGAAGGGGCGTTTCCAATTTCTCCCAATCGTCATAACCGCACGGCCAAGCGTGTTAAACGCAGAATTCACGCTTGACGACTGCCATTCAGCGGCTATTCTTACCTGACTCGGCGGCGGCGATCGTCCGAAACGGTGATCGTGCAAAGTCGGACCATCCATTCAGCCGATACCCACCGGTGGCCGCTGAATGCGACCTTAGAGGAGACTCCAGCCTTGCACAAGGCACCATACAACTAGGGTTTCCCGAACGGCTTGATCCGTCCGGGAACACGCGACGGACCCAAGCCGACCACCTGACCTGCTATCCCAGCACACCAGCCATCGGCCTTCCTCCCGCTTCCCGGAAGATCAAACCGTCGCCAGACAAGCGATGTCGCTTTGTCCGTTCGGCCAACGCATTACCAGTGAAGAATCACAAAGGGCACTAAGACACAAAGGCACCAAGCGATGCCAAGGACAGAATAATCAGACGTGGTTACTTCAGTGACCATGTCCCCCACAGAACTTAGTAACTTCGTGCCTTTGCGCCCTTCGTGATAAACACGAACCCACGACTCAGGACTCCAGCCATGCCCGATCTCAATCGAATGCGTAACTTCGGCATCGCCGCTCACATCGACGCCGGCAAAACCACCGTCACCGAACGCATGCTGTTCTACACCGGCAAGATCTACAAGATGGGTGAAGTCCACGACGGCACCGCCACCATGGACTTCCTGCAGGATGAGCAGGAACGCGGCATCACCATTCAGTCTGCCGCCACTACCTGCCCTTGGGTCCGTAACGGCGAAGAATATCACCTGAACCTGATCGACACCCCAGGCCACGTCGACTTCACCATCGAAGTCGAACGTTCGCTCCGCGTGCTCGACGGTGCCGTCGCCGTGTTCGACGGCAAGGAAGGCGTGGAAGCACAGAGCGAAACCGTTTGGCGCCAGGCCGACCGTTATGACGTACCGCGCCTTTGCTTCATCAACAAGATGGACAAACTCGGGGCCGACTTCGATTTCAGTTTCAAGTCCATCCATGAACGCCTCGGCGCCAACGCCATCGCCGTGCAGATTCCCATCGGCCACGGCCACGACTTCCAGGGCATCATCGACCTGCTGGAAATGAAAGCCTACTACTTCGACGCCACCGAACTTGGTTCGAAGGTCGAGCAACGCGACATTCCCGATGACCTGGCTGAGGTGGCGGAGAAGTGGCATCACGTCATGGTGGAGAAGGCCTCGGAACTCGACGAAGAACACCTGATGGAGAAGTACATCGAAGATGAACACTCCATCACCCCCGATGAAATCCGCACCGCCTTGCGTAAGGGAACGCTGGAACTGAAGTGTTTCCCCACGTTCGTTGGTTCCGCCCTCAAGTTCATCGGGGTGCAACGCCTGCTTGACGGCGTGATCGACTACCTGCCCAATCCCACGGAAGTGCCCGAAGTACAGGGCGTCAACCCGAAGAAGGAAACCGAAAAACTCAGCCGCCCGCACGATAAGGAAGCGCCTTTCAGCGCGTTGGTCTTTAAGGTCGTAAACGATGCCCACGGCGACCTGACTTACGCCCGCGTTTACTCCGGCACGCTGGCCAAACAAAGCCGCGTGATCAACGGTGCGACCGGCAAAAAAGAAGGCGTCAGCCGCATCTTCGAAATGCACGCCAAGCAGCGCATCGCGCGCGACCAGGCCGAAGCCGGCGACATCGTTGCGTTAGTCGGCCTGAAAATGTGCGCCACCGGCGACACCCTCTGCGATGCCAATAACCCCATCGTGCTCGAACGCATGACCTTCCCCGATCCAGTGATCAGCATGTCCGTCGAACCGGAAAGTGCCGGCGACCGCGACAAGTTGGCTGACGCCCTGAACACCATCAACCGTGAAGACCCCAGCTTCCGCTTCAGCTACAACGAAGAAACCGGCGAAACCGTCATGGCCGGCATGGGCGAACTTCATCTGGACATCATCAAAACCAAACTCGTCCGCGACCTGAAAATCGGCGTGCACATCGGCAAGCCCCGCGTGGCGTATCGCGAATCGATCACCAAACTCGGCGAAGGCCACGGCGTGCACAAGAAGCAGTCCGGCGGCCGTGGTCAGTTCGGTGATTGTACGTTGACCGTCGAACCCTACACCGCTGAGCAGGCCGAGGAAGATGAACTCATCTTCAAGGATGGCATCGCCTTCGAGAACAAGATCACCGGCGGCGCGATCCCGCAGGAATACATCCCGTCCGTTGAAGTGGGTTGCCGCGAAACCGCCAAGAGCGGCGTGCTGGCCGGCTACCCGCTCGAAGGCATCAAGGTCACGCTGCTCGATGGTAAGTTCCACGAAGTCGACAGTTCGCAGATGGCGTTCGAAGTCGCCGGCGCTCTCGGTTTCAAGGCTGCCGTCGAGAAGGCCGGCCCGGTCATCCTCGAACCCATCATGAAGGTGGTCGTCACCTCCCCCGAGGAGTTCGTTGGTTCGGTCACCGGCGACCTGAACAGCCGCCGCGCGATGATCGTCAACATGGAACAGCGCAGCAACACCCGCCTGATCACTGCCGAAGCCCCGCTGAGCGAAATGTTCGGCTACGCCACCGCCCTCCGCGGCATGAGCCAGGGCCGCGCCGCTTACAGCATGGAACCCGAAACCTACCGCGAAGTCCCCGCTGGCCTCACCAAGGAAATCCTCACTGGTGTGTGACACAGAGGCTTGAGAGGTGGCTTGCGCCTCTTTCCCCTCGGGAGAGAGCTAGGGTGAGGGTGGGATACACTGTGCCCTGTGCGGTAGCGAGTAGGTTCTGGCCTGCCCTGACGTTTACGTCGTGATTATGGCATGGGCAAAATCTTTGTTTGCGTCAACAAACCCAACCACAGCGTGATGGAGCATCGTGATTTCGTCCCCATCGTCCGGGCAAGCCCGGACCTACAACTGCTTGCTTCGTATCTTGCGGTAAAGTGCAAGCGGCCGCTTTACCAGGACCGATGCCATGGCATTGTTGCGATGCAAGCGCTGCACATCACGCTTTACTTGGGACTGGCGGGAAGCGATTTGTTGGTCGAGACGTTTGGCCACCCACTCGTACAAAGCGCGGTCCAGCGCGTTGCGTTCTTCGATACACTGCCGGTCAGCGTGCGTCACCTCGCTGAGTTTGGGGCGTTTCTTGTTGACCATGCCGCGCAGATAGAATAGCGGGTAACGCCAGCGCAGGATGCGATGCATCAGCGTCAGCGATTCGTCGAATCGGCTCTGCATGCCGACAAGGCAGAAGTATTGCTCGACGTTTTTCTTAGCTAGATCCAACGTTTCCTGCGTCACCTGCCCGAATGGCGGGCTCGAGCCGCTCAGCTGTCGTACTTGGGCATTATCCGTCAGCAGCGTGACCCCGGATTCGATGTAGTTGCGTAAGCTGCCCGCCGCGGTTGCCTGCTCGTGCCACAACGTTCCAACTGCTTTCAGACCATAGAAGTACAGCGAGATCACCCGGTCGACCGGATCACGTAGCAGGGAGATGTAGGTGAAAGGACCCGGGACGTGTTCATGCCAGCCGAACGGAATATGGCCGCGAATCAAGCGAAGCTTTTTTCGGTTCTCAACGCTTAGCTCAGCAAAATGCTGCTTTGCCTCCGCCTCGCCTTGTTGCTTGCCGAACCAATAACTACGTCCATGTCCGTATTGCACGGTCATGGTGGTATGCAGTGACGTGCCGGCTGTTTTTGGAATGTGCACGAAAATGACGGTTGATTGGCGGGTGGGCGTTGCGTGGTTGAACTCGCCGGTCGATAGCGTTGCGCTGGAACTGCACATCTGCGTTGTTTTCTGGACCACCGTTGTCCCCTTGTATAACCATGAAGGCAGGCCATGGTTGATCCCATCATATACCCCATGGGCAAGGCGACGCAAGGCAAGTCGACCTGATATTTGGGCCAGCCCGGACGGTGGGGTGGGTGTTTGGCAAGATGCCACACCAAGTATTTGCGCTTGACGCCAAGCGGTGGGTGACTGTGCGCAACTTCGTGGTATAAAGTTTTTTTGCCCGAAAAAGGGGTCGTGGGTCCGTTTGAACCCTACGAGCCGCGACGGTGAAGGAGCGGTCATCGGGCCGCAGAAAATTCTGCCTGCTTCTTGCGGTTGAGCCGACCGCTACCTCACGGGCGCGGTTCGTTGAAGCCCGTCGATTCGAAATGAACCACTACTTTTTTTGAGACTTGAGTCTCGCGCAATCCAGACTCTTCTGCCCTCAAGACTCACGCCTTGACATGCGATGACGCGCGGTTCAGGTTTTGTAAGTGTTTATCCAGCGTTGCCGGAAAGCGGTGGGGGTCATATCGGTGGTGGCTTTGAACTCGCGGCACATTTGTGACAGGTGCGTGTAACCGGCCTCGGCGGCGATGTCCGCCAAGGGGGCGTCGCTGGCGATCAGCAGTTGTTCGACTTGCCTTGCTCTTGCCTGGCGGAGTTCGACGCGGATGGTGTGGCCGCGTTCTTTGAGGAAGCGGCGTTGCAGAGTACGGGCTGATGCGGGGCTGGCCGCCACCACGTCGGCCGGGCTGAGTGGCTCGGTGATGTGATCGCGGATGTAACGCAGTGCCACTGCCACCGCAGGGTCATGGGCGTGTTGCACGTTGGTTGATTCCCGTGTCACGATGCCGCGCGGTCGAATGTACTTCGGACCATCCGGACGTTCGCCTTGAAGGATGCGGTCCAACATGGCTGCCGCTTCGTAACCCATGCGCAACTGATCGAGGGCCAGGCTGGACATCGTGGGCTGGCAGAACGAGCACGTCGACACATCGTTATTCGAGCCGACCACCGCCACATCCTCCGGCACATGCAGTCCGGCTTGCATGCAGGCTTGAATGACGATCGCACCGTAGTTGTCATCGATGGCCAACACGCCGAATGGTCGGGGTTGGCGCTTCAGCCAGGTCACCATGCGTGCGCGTTCATGATCGGGCAACAGGCGGTCGCGACTGAGGGGCAGGGCGTATCGCTCGACGCGGCAACCGGCCTTATGGGCAACTTGCTCGAAGGCGGTGACGCGGTCGAGGCGGGCTTGTGCTTCATCCGGCCCAAGCACCACACGCAGATGATGAAGTTCTCTTTCCAGCAGGTGATGGGCCACCATCTCGCCGCCAAGGATGGGGTTGGTGAACACCACACGCTCGGGTGGGATGGGGCCTGCGGGATAGATCGACACGGCAGGCACATCTGCCACCCAATCGGGAGTTGGCCCAGTATAAAGCGTTCCCACGATGCCCATCAGGCCACGTGGCCGCGAACGGGGCAGGCCCTCGGGCAGAACCAGGTCCAGTCGCCAATCGGTCTGGCGGGCATATTGGCGAATCCCTTCCGCCGCGCCGCGCACCCAAGGTTCCCAGACGTTCAGCGTGACCGCGACATACTCATCGCTTCTGGTCATACGGTCATCATCGGCCGCGTTGACGTGCGTGGCAAGCGTTTTTGTCGTTTATAGTTAATTATATTGACTTAATCAGTCATTCCGTGAGGTGAATCGGGTGGCATGCTCCTATCAGGGCAGATGTTTTGATTTTGGACGAATCAACGGATGTTGGGTCGCGCATGGGTCGGCCCTTGCAAGGAGAATTGAACATGGCACGATACTTGATGACGTCGTTCGCTGCGTTGCTGATGATCGCCGCAACTTCCCACGGGGCCATCACCGGCTACACCCTGAGCAGCAAGGCGCTGGACGACGTGACCGTGGATGGTGAAACGCACGATGCGGCCGACCTGGTCAACAGTTCGCTCATCGATATCGATGACACCAACGTACAGTTGAT
>JANQFT010000306.1 GCA_028277685.1 Phycisphaeraceae bacterium | reverse complement strand
CCCTGGCCGTCACGGCCGCCGACGAACTGGAAGTTCTCGATGAACACGCGGTGCTTGCTGCGCTTCTGACCGCTTTGCTTGTCTTCCCACTGGTCGAGTTGCAGGCGACCTTCGAGGAAGATCGGCTCGCCCTTCTTGAAGTACTGGTTGATCACTTCAGCGGTGCGGCCGAACGCGCGGCAATCGACGAACAGCACTTCCTCGCCTTGCTCGCCATCCTGCTTGCGGAAGCGACGATTGCACGCCAGGCCGATTTCGACGACCGGCGTGTTGCTCGGCAGATAAGAAAGCTGCGGATCGCGCGTCAGGTTGCCCATGAGCAGGATCTTGTTGTAGCTGGCCATGGTTACCTCCCTGAGGAGTAAGGTTTACTCAGACTTTTCTTCGGTGGCTTCAGCCGTTTCAGTTGCGGGGGCTTCGGCAACTGGTGCTTCTTCAGCGACCGGGGCCGCTTCGACAACCGGTTCGGCAGCGGGTGCTTCAGTGGCCGGCGCGGCTTCAGCGGCAGCTTCTTCAGCCGGTGCAGCTTCGGCCATCACCTTCACGGCGTCCTGTGTTTCGGCGGCCTTATCCTTGGCCAGTTGCAGTTCGGCTTCCCCGACGTGGTCGGCCTTGAGGATCATGCAGCGCAGGCACTGTTCGCCGAGTGTGACGTCACGTTCGATGTTGGGAATCTGCTTGCCGGACACCTTGAAGTAGGCCAACAGGTACAGGCCACGCTTCTGGCCTTTGATTTCGTAAGCGAGGCGACGGTCATCCCATTTAGCGATGGCGATGACTTCCGCGGAAGCGCGGTCGAGAATTTCCTGCACATAGCTGACGCTGGTGCCGAGGTCGCTGCCAACGACGCTGGTGTTCATCAGAAACATGCCTTCATACAGGGGCGTGGCGGTGGTAGGTTCGGACATCAAACGGTCTCCTTCGTTCGGTGGTCTGGGAATCCTTCGGCTTTGCTCAGGATTCCGAACGATTCATTCCGGGTTGCGCGGGTTGTCCGCGTCGTTTGTTTTCTCTTCGTCAGCTTCGGGCCTGACGTTGTGGTTCGTCATTGCGATGTCGATGCCGCGGCTGAGCCAGGTTTCGAGTGCATCGCAGCATTTTTCAATCACGCGATCCAGTTCGCCTTGCTCTTCATCGCGGAACTTCGCAAGGACATAGTCGGCCTGGTTGATGCGGTGGCCGTTGATGACCGGAGCACCGACGCCGACGCGCATGCGGGGGTAATCTCGAGTGCCAGGCGCCCGCTGCACATCGCTGAGGCCGTTATGTCCGCCGGCTGATCCGCCGGCTCGCAGTCTGATCGCACCCAGGGGCAACGCGATGTCATCGACCACGATCATCAGTTCACTCGGCTCCAACTTGTGGAACCGGGCCGCTTCGCCCACGGCCAAACCGCTTCGATTCATGAAGGTAGTCGGCTGCATGAGCATCACGCGCTCGTTGCCGATCATCCCTTCGAGCACACCGGCGTGGAACTTCGTTTTGGCACCTGACAAGCTGTGCCGGGTGGCCAGGCGATCGACCACCATGAAGCCCACGTTGTGCCGCGTGGCCACGTATTCTCTGCCCGGGTTGCCTAAGCCAACAATCAGCTTCATGGTCAACGCCCCAGCAGGTTACGCCGCCAAAGCAAACGAAGTTACTCGCTCGCTTCTTCTTCCTTCTTCTCGGCGATGACTTCCGGCTCGGCACCAGTGGCTTCGCCTTCTTCGCCTTCGACTTCTTCGGCTTCCTTGATCACGTGGATCGCCGCGAGCACGGTGTCTGCCGCGATATCGGTTTTCACACCGCTGGGCAGCGTCAGGTCGGCCACGGTGATCGACGCGTTCAGTTCCAGTTCGCTGATGTCGACCGTGATGCTGCCGGGGATGGCATCGGCGCGGCACTTGACTTCCAGATCGGTCAGCGGGTGTTCCAGGAACGCGCCCGATTCCTTGAGGCCGGGGCACTGTTCGTTGCCGGTGATTTCGATGGAGACTGAGACGGTGACCTCTTCACTGAGGTCGACGCGCGCCAGGTCCATGTGGATCAGGTAGTCGCCCAGATGGTCGTACTGGATGTCTTTGATCAGGCAGGTTTCAGACTTGCCGGATTCAATGGCGACTTCCACCAGGTGCGCACCGCCGTGGAGCAGTTCAGTGACTGCTTCAAGGTCGAGGGCGATGTGGGCCGGGTCCTGCTTGTGGCCGTAGATGACCGCGGGCAGTTTCCCGCCGCGCCGCACGCGTTTGGCGTACTTGCTGCCGGTGTTGGGCCGAAGTTGGCCTTCGAGGACGGGTGTTTTGCCTTTCATCTGTCGAACTCCGCTGTTTGCTTCAACTCGAGGGTGTTGCGGTTGAGTATGGTTTATCGCTTACTGCTGTTTCCGGGTTTGAACAGGCTGCTGACCGAACGGTTCTCGTGGATGCGCGAGATTGCTTCGCCGAGCAATTCTGCCACGCTCAACACGACCAGTTTTTCCTGGATGGGTTCGCATCGCAGGCCACATGGGATGGTATCGGTGGTGATTAACTGACTGATGGGCGAAGATTGAATGCGCTCCATCGCCAACCCGACCAGCACGGGATGTGAACAGGCGGCGATGACATCCGTGGCGCCGTATTCCATCACCATTTGGGCTGCCCCGCACATGGTGCCCGCGGTGGAAACCTGGTCATCCACCATGAGGACCGTCTTGCCTTTGACATCGCCGATGAGGTTGGCCGATTCGATTTCCGTGCCGCTCTTGCGACGCTTGTCGATGATCGCCAAATCACCACCGAGTTGTGTGGCGAAGGCGTTGGCGGTTTTCACGTTACCCACGTCCGGTGAAACGAGCACAATATCACCGAGCTGATCGCGGATGGATTCGATGTGTTCGATGATCACCGGTGCGGCCACGAGATGATCGACCGGGATATCGAAGAAGCCCTGGATCTGGGCGGCGTGCAGATCGATGGTGATCACGCGGTTGGCGCCGGCTGCGGTGAGCATGTTCGCCACCAGCTTCGCGGTGATGGGCACGCGGCCCTCATCCTTGCGGTCCTGTCGGGCGTAGCCGAAGTAGGGCACCACCGCGGTGATGCGACGTGCTGAAGCGCGGCGCAGACAGTCGATGTAGATCAGCAATTCCATCAGGTTGGCGTTGACCGGGTGGTGGGTGGACAGCACAACGTAGCAGTCGCGGCCGCGCACATCCTCGTCGATCTTCACGATCAACTCGCCATCGGGGAACATGTCGGTATGGCCCTGGCCAAGGGGCACGTTCATGTACGCGCAAATGCTTTCAGCCAGGTCGCGACTGGCCCGGCCGGCGAATACCCTGATTTGATCCCGATCCGTCTTGACCATCAGACGCGCTCCTGAGTTTCTGAGCCCTCGGAAATTCGCTTGCGCATCACCGCATCCACCGCCGCCAGATGTTCGGTGTTGTTGATGCCCTGCACTTCATCTTCGCCCATGACGTTGACGACGGTCACCGTTTCGCCCGCATCGCGCAGCAGGCCCATGGTGTCGGTGATGTAGTACTCGCCCTGGACGTTGTCGGTTTTCAAGGCTTTGAGCAGTTCGAACAGCCGCACGCTGCGGTAGCAGTAGCAACTGGGGTTCACTTCGCGGATGGCGCGTTGGTCTTCGGTAGCGTCTTTGTGTTCGACGATACCGATGAATTCGCCGGTTTCATCCCGGACGATGCGGCCGTACCCGGTGGGGTCGGATAGTTCACCTGTGGCCATGCTGCCGATGGCGCCAGTGGTGCGGTGCGTTTCGATCAGTTGGGTGAGCGTCGAACCTTTCAGCAACGGCATGTCGCCGGCGAGGACGAGCACATCGCAATCTTCCTCGTCGGTGAGCAACGGTTCGGCCATCATGGCCGCATGACCGGTGCCGAGACGCTCGGTCTGTTCAACGAACTCGATGTCGGGTTGATCGGCCAGCGCTTCGCGCACCAGTTCTGACTTGTAACCCACCACCACGATGCAGCGGGTGGCGCCGGCTTTGCGGCAGGCATCGACCACCCATTGCACCATGGGCAGATCCGCCACCGGGTGCAGCACCTTGGGCAGATCGCTCTTCATCCGCGTGCCTTGCCCGGCGGCAAGGATGACGGCCTGGATTTGTCGGGGTGTGTCGTTCATCAGTTCCGAGTTCCGCGTTACAACTAAAACAGGCCCGCCAGGATTCGAACCTGGACTACAAGTACCAAAAACTTGGGTGCTGCCGTTACACTACGGGCCTTCGTAGTGGGCGATGGGGCAAGACGGGTGGCGAAATCGCCAAAGGCGGTTCACGTAACCGGTTGCCACAAAGCCATCTGCTGCGTTCGCGGCATCCCGGTCGCGTTCATCAAGGAGAACGGAACGGAAAGATGTCCGCGGCTGCTTTCCACTGGAGCTGAACAGGCTGGTAGTTAACGCCGCATGGCCTGCACATGCCTGCGCCTCGGTGTTATTTCACCTCGTCACAGGCGGCTCCTCCCTGGTGGGAAGCGACGTGACAGTCTACTGAATACGGGTTGACTGTCAAGGCCCAAAGCATATCCCCCTTGACAGGAAACAGCGTCAGAGTAAACTGTCTGGTCTTTGCCAAAGTAGGCCCTACACGCAGGTAGTACCGATATGGAACGTCAAACGACATTCGCGAAGCCCGGCGACGTTGAACAGGCATGGTTCATCGTTGATGCGACCGACCAGGTCCTCGGCCGCCTTGCCTCGAAAATTGCGGTCAGGCTGATGGGCAAGCACAAGCCCCAGTACACCCCGCATTGCGATGTGGGTGACTTCATCATCGTCACCAACGCCCAGAAGGTGAAGCTCACCGGGGCCAAGGCTGACCACAAGTTCGAAAAGCGCTACTCCGGTTATCCCGGTGGTCTGCGTCAGGTCAGTTATGGCGAACTGCTGGAAACGCATCCTGAACGCGTGATTGAATTGGCCGTGCGTCGCATGCTCCCCAAGACCACCATGGGCCGTTCGATGATGACCAAGATGAAGGTATACGCAGGCACCGAACACCCCCACGCCGCCCAGCAGCCCAAGCCGCTGGAAGTGTGATCGCAGGACTAGAGGATACAGGTACACATGGCTGACGAACTGAACCTCAACACCGAACTGGAAGCACCGGCCGCTCCCGCCGACACTGCAGACGCCGCCGCCCCCGAGGCCGCACCTGCACCCAAGCCCGTCGTGGAACTGCCCCCCGGTACGTGGATTCACGGCACCGGTCGTCGTAAGGCTTCAGTTGCTCGTGTTCGCATTCGTCCCGGCGAAGGCAAGTTCACCATCAACAAGCGCGAAGTCGATGACTTCTTCAACGAAGCACGTGACCGCAACGACATGTGGGCACCGCTGGACGTGACTGAAACCAAGGGCAAGCTGGATGTGTCGGTCACCGTTCGCGGTGGTGGCCCCACCGGCCAGGCTGGCGCCATCCGCCTGGGTCTTTCCCGTGCCCTGAAGCGGTACGATGAAACCCTCGAACGTTCCCTGCGTGACGCCGGCTTCATGACCACCGATGCCCGCCAGGTCGAACGCAAGAAGTACGGCCAGCCCGGCGCCCGCCGTCGCTTCCAGTTCTCGAAGCGTTAACCCCCGCCCCCGAAAAGCGGGACCACACGAGAGCGGAACACAGCACAGATACCACCCAAGCCCATGCATGGCCATGCATGGGCCTTTTCTTAACACACCTTTACAGGTACGAGCCTATCATATGGTTATCGGCACCGCATTTGCTTCATGTGTCGTGTCTGTCGATCAGGGGATGCGGTTTTCCGCATTCTGGGCTTGGGTTAGGTGAAGTTGGGTTATGTGATCGGCCGACAACGATAATGGTGCGGATGCCCCGGCCGCCACTGAGTATTTGTGCGCACCGGGTGCACGAACAAGATGACCCACGACCCGAATTAGGATCGAAACATGCTCACACCTGACCAGGCTCGCATTCACCAGTTCAAAGTCGTTCCCCGCCTGCCAGAGCCGCTTGCTCCGCTGCTCGAGATCGCCCAGAACCTGTGGTGGACCTGGCATCCGGAGGCGGTTGACCTTTTCATGCGCATCGACCAGAAATTGTGGAGCGAATGTGGGCACAACCCCGTGCGGATGTTGGGCCGTGTTTCACAAACGGTGCTCGAACGGCTGTCACACGATGATGCGTATCTCGCGTTCGCGCAGCGCGTGCATGAGCAGATGAACCAGCATCTGACACGCACCACGTGGTATCAGCGTCAGTATCAGCAACTGACCGGTTGTTGTATTGCGTACTACTCGGCCGAGTTCGGGTTGAACGAATGTTTGCCCGTGTACTCCGGTGGTTTGGGTGTGCTGGCCGGTGACCACATCAAAAGCGCCAGTGAATTGGGCCTGCCGTTGGTGGGCGTCGGTTTGCTGTATCGCAATGGTTACTTCCAGCAGTACCTCAACGCCGACGGCTGGCAGCAGGAGTTTTACCCAACCCTCGACTTTGCCAACCTGCCCATCAAACAGATTACCGATGAAAATGGTGATCAGGTGAAGGTGGCGGTG
>JANQFT010000259.1 GCA_028277685.1 Phycisphaeraceae bacterium | reverse complement strand
GCCACTCCGCTGCCCACCTTAATGCAAAAATCATTCTGGTGGTGTCAGTGCTTACCCAGTCAACATGGCACATAGTGCCCACCTGGGGACGATCAGGGTTAGCCAATTTGGAGATGGGCACCCTTACCGCCCACCACTACCCGACGCACCGCCACGCGGGGGCGCCTATTTCGCAATCACCGTGAATGGGCCATACGCAAAACCCACTTGTACCCCACCCATCGCCACCTTCCCCGTCCTCAGCGCGCGCTGCGAACACGAGTTATCAACCCTTATCAGCATGCTTAGTCATCATACGGGCCTTTGCGGCGGTATCGCGCGAGTGAGGTTTCACCTGTAATTTGTACACAACAACAAAATGTAGAAAAATTATCAACATTATAGCCAGGCAAATGTAAGCAAGAAAGACAACATCATCTACGGATGATGATGGTTCTCTAGTTTTTCTTTTGTTGTTAATTTTTTTTTTTAATGAGCACAGTCACGTGTTTCCGGTATGCCAAAACGCAAAGTCACGGCACCTGGCAGCCCGGCAGAACGATTGACCCACACTTCAGATCGTTTAGAAAAGGTAAGAAATTCCTTAACTTTGTGAATTATTGTCTGCATTGATCAAACTGTAATAGATTCGACAGTTATGACTTGAATTTTGCGAGCAAAGTTTCAATTCTTTTGAGTTTGACCACCACAGAATAGCGGGTTGCATGAAACATTGAATGACGAAAGTTGAGTTGTGCCATGTCGGCATGTGCTAGGACAGCGCCCCAAATTCTGGAGTAATGTTTACCCTTTTTTCAGCCACATATCAGGCAGTATCTTCTCATTGTTTCCATTTCTAACACTTAATCGCACCTAAAACGCGTAATCGCCGTAAATAATCGATAATCGTTCACTTCGTATGCAGTACATGGTTCACTTCTGGTAAGCAGCGTGCTTTGATCTAGAGTTACGGTTCTTGATTAATGGGGATCACTGTCGGAAAGAACTGCTGATCGATGATGACCTTTGTC
>JANQFT010000172.1 GCA_028277685.1 Phycisphaeraceae bacterium | reverse complement strand
TCGGGGCCAGCCCCGACATCACCAACATCATGGAACACGTCGGGGCAGGCCCCGACCTACACGCTTGTCCGCCTGCGGCCGAACAAGCCGTGGCACCCGTCAGCGCGTAGGGTGGGTCGAGCGCAGCGGACCCACCATAACCTTGGCATACGAACCTGGTGGGTCCGCTCCTTTGACCCACCCTACAAAACTGACTCGCAATGCAGGCTTAATCCGATGCCACACACAGCACCGAGGACGGCTGCAGTGTGGCACCCCATGCATCTATGGGTTGTTCTCACCCGTCAGTTCATCGTAGCGTTGCTTCATCTTTTCCAGGCGTTGTTTGGCGAGGCGCAAGCGTCGGTGGGCGTGGTCGAGGGCGATCCACTGCGTCCATTGATCAGGGGTGAGGTGGCTGCGTTCATCGTGAATGACTTCACGCTTGACCTCGCCGTAGCGAATGCCCAGACACGTGCGGCATAACAACTGGCGTGGTGGGAACAAGGCACTGTAGCGGTCGAACAGTTGGGTCATCAGGTCGAACTGCTGATGGCGAATCAGTTGGTCATGATGCGTGCTGAGGAACGTGGCGGCGCGCTGGGCATCACGCCATTCATCGGGGGTGGGTGTGATGAGAAAGAGCTTGAGTGATTTCCGATTGTCGATTTTCGATTGACGATTACCTCCTTCTGCTTGTCCGCACGCAGGGCACTGAAAGAAATGCTGCGTCAAGCGTGCGTGCATGCGCCAGCGTTCGAGGGTAAGTTTGCATGCCCAATCATCGGGCAGCGCGAGTGTGCGTTGGTGCGGATGGACTTTAGCCGCGTTGGACTTCGCGGTGCGATGCGCACCGGCGAGGGCGAGGGGCAAACGAGCATCACGAATGCGTTGAAGTTGTGCGGCACACAACGTAATGGTGGCACGGGCGATCAGGCGTGTCTTGGCGCGGGGTGATCGGATGGCTTTGCGCCAGTCGCCGGTTGGAACGAGCCGCCAGATGTCGCTGGCCCGCAGGTCGAAGCAGGCGTAACGATCGACCCGCCCTGCCCGGTTGATCCAGGTGGGTCTATGCCTCAATGTTTTTAGTGACGGTGGCACCATACCCATATGCGGGATTGTACCGGCGAATTCATTGACGGCTTGACCATCAGTAGCGGGTCCGCTTGAATTCTACGAGCCGCGACTGTGAAGGAGCGGTCGTCGGACCGCAAAAAATACCGCCATCTTCATGTGGTTGAGCCGACCGCTACCTCACGGGCGCGGTTCGTTGAGTCCGGTCGGTTCAAACTGACCCACGACCTGACCATCCGCAGCACTGTTTGCGATTGGGCGCCAATGCAGGCCTGCCACGCCACCCTATCGCCCCCGAAAGTATGCGATGGGGTGCGCGGCAGACACGGGACCAGTGAGTGTCACCGCAGACAGGTGGTCTGTTACGGCAGCTTCTCGACTGTTACGCTTTTGATGTAGTACTTCTTGTATTGCTTGCCACCCGAATCCAGTGCGAAGTTGTATCCCCACATGTTGAAAAAGCGGGCATCGTCCAGTTCCCAGGTGGCGGTGTGCCAGCGCTTGTTGTCCGGGATGTGGTACCAGTCGCTGGTGGTTTTGTAGCCTCTTCGACTGGGTGCTTCGTAA
>JANQFT010000109.1 GCA_028277685.1 Phycisphaeraceae bacterium | reverse complement strand
CGACTGCATCGGCGTTTTGGTGGAACCACTGGCTTTGGATTTCATACCCGATGCCGGTGTCGTAGATCATCGGCGAAAGCGTGAGGCTGCGGCCGAGTGGTTTGAGGGCCTTTTCCAAGCGCTGCTTGTGCGAAAGAATCAGGTCGACGATGAATTCGATGACATCTTCTGCACGCTGTTCGGGGAAGTCGGCGGGGTTGTACTTCTGCTGCATCACCTGCATGGCTTCGGCGGCGAAGCGGTTGCTGTCGTTTAAGGCCACGCCAGTCTTGGTGGCTTTGGCCATGGGGGCGAAGAGGATGGTGCCTTTTTCGAGGCTTTCCCCCGGAAGCATTTCGCCCCAGGCTTTTTTTAGGCCCGCTTCGTTGCCGTACTTCTGCTTGAGGAAATCGTGCCACTTGGCGAACAGTGATTCACGGAAGAACGCGGGCAGTTTCTGCCATCCGCCGCCGATCATGCGACGCATGCCCCATTCTTCGTTGCTGAGTTCCCAGATGGCGAACACCGGGTCATCGCACCAGCGCAGGCCGGTGTGGTGGTTGTAGTGGGTGGCGATTTTGCTCATGCGTTCGATGAGTTTCGCTTCGAGCCGTGCATCCCAGTACACCGCAGCGTTACTGCGCAGTTTCCAGCCTTTCATCTTCTCCCATGAACGCTTGCCCCCGCCGGCGTCGATCGCTTCGGCCACGCCTTTCATCCAGGCCTCGCGCGTTTCCGGCTCGTCGATGATGTTCACGTCATCAGGTGTGACGCCCCCGGTGCCGTTCATGCTGGCTGCCCAGATGCGGAATCCGCGCCGCTTCGCTTCGGCGATGAAGTAATCGCAACTGTCCGGACTGCTGCCATCGTTGATGGTGTAGTCTCGGTCTTTAAAGGAAGGCCAAAGCCTTACGCCGTTCACGCCGATCGATTGCAGATGATCGAGAATGCGATTGGTCGAAGCGCGGGCTTTGCGCACTTTCTCGGCGCGCACTTCGGGGGAATCATTCTTGGTGGCTTTCGCGCTGGCATACAGGAAGCCGGTCACCGTCCAGAAGCGCTGGGGTTTGCCATCGATGGTGAGACGGCCATCTTTGACGATCACATATTCGCTTTCGGGAATCGTGTTCGGATCGATCCGTTCAACGGCCAGGGTCTGGCTAGCGTCGAGCAGCGCCGTTAACAGAAGTGTCGGGAGCAGCCACAGAATTCGGGTTTGCATGATGGAGTCTCTCGCGGGGGCATGGTGGTGGTTGGGGTGCAAAATTCCTCTAGCGACAAGACGCTTCTGTATGTGCAGGTGGCTCGTCGCTGGGCGTGTTTTCGGTAATAAACACGTGGAAAAAGCGCGCCTCGCCTTTCAACACCAAGCGTACCTGATTGAATCCGATTGAAACCAGAGGAAAGCGCGCCGCACACCATTGTGCCGCCGCACGTTCAGTTAACCGTCTGGGCCATTGTGGAAGAAGATGCTGCTGTTGTTGGGAGCTTCATAGGGGTCGTAGTAGGGAAGGCCATCGCCCATGTTAGGTACGTGGGATGTATGGCCGTCGGCAAAAAGCATGTTCGTGCCATCCATGTGGAATCGCATGATGCGCCTTTCTACCAATCCGTTCGGATGCCACAGGTTGCTTAGAACGCTACTGATATGTGTTGTGCCTGCGCACGTGTAGTCATAATCCGTCGCACGCAGATTCCAGGTGTTTGCGCCTTCCCAGAGCATGACCCGCAGACTTGGATTCACTTCGTTATGGAATTCCTGAATCGTTCTCTGGAACTTGGCGAGATTGTTATTCGCGCCGCCGGAGTAAACCATGTGCAGGTTGGGCGTGTACTGGAAGCGGCGCTGTGAACCAGCCTTCAGTTTTGATCCGACGGGGCAAGCGATCTGGCCGGGTTCGGGGTCGTTGGATAAATCGCGCCACCAGTTGACGTACTCACCTTTGCGCAACGCCACGTGGATGTAGTCATCGCGCTGCTTGTCGTAATAGCCGTTATCGAACACATCGATGCGCCAGCGTTTTTGGCGCATGGGGTAACGTTTATGCTCGGCTTCCCATCCCTGCAGGCCCGTGCCGATGGCGCGCAGGTTGGACATGCAGACGACTGAGGTGGCGACATCTCTGGCTTTGTTCAGTGCCGGTAGAAGAATGCTGATCAACAGGGCGATGATGGCCACGACAACAAGCAGTTCAACCAACGTGAACGCTGAACGATGAGAAGTGTGACGCATGTTGATTCCTCACAGAAATGTAAGGCCCACGGAATCCATTCCTCGTTTTTTGCCGTCATGCCTCCTGCGGCGGCGCGGTGGTATTGCCTTGCTCCCACTCGAACGGCAGGATGCAGGGTGATTGATGTTCACCGGTTTCAATGCGGTTGATCAGCATGTCCACCGCTTGCTCGCCCATGGCGCGTTCGGGCACTTTCAGCGTTTGGAAATCACGCACCATGGAAGTGGGCATGCTGGCAAAGGTGACCACGGACAAATCCTGCGGGCATTTCAACCCGCGCTCGGCGCAGGCGATCATGATGTTGCCGGCAGCGGTGGGGCTGTAGGCAATGATGGCCGTGGGGGGTTCGGGTAAATCCAGAAACTCTCGTGCATCGGGATGATGATCGGGATCGGATGGCGCGACTTCGATCGGCTCAAGCCCTGCATCCTTCATGGCTGTGATGAAGCCTTCGTATCGGTCTTGCGAACTGTAATGCGATTCATCGGTAAGCCGGTGCTGACGGCGGTACGCAATGCGGCGATGCCCGAGTTCCAGCAGATGCTCAGTGGCCATGCGGCCTGCGCCGAAATCATCGGGTCGGATGACGTTGCGTTCGCGCTTCACGTTCAGCCAGACCCAGGGTACATCGCCTTCGCGAATGACCTGGGTGATCTGATCGGGGATGCTGTGGGTGTAGTCGATGATCAGGCCGTCGCTGGACTTCTCGCGGAGAAGGCGCGGCAGGGCGTCGCTTTGCATCAACTGCTCATCAGGCAGTTGGGAAAGGTTGAGCGTCATGCCGTGCTGGGCCAGTTGATTATGGATTGCCAACAACATGTCCGGCGGCACGTAACTGGCGCTGTAGTTGGTGCTCAGCAGCAGCGTGATCGCATCGAACCGACCCTTGCGAATGGCCCGGGCGGAGGTGTTGGGTTTATAGCCCAGTTCCTCGGCGATGGCGCGAATACGCTCAGCCCGCTCCCGGAAGGTGGGCCGATTGTATTCCGCGCCATTCAACACCCGAGACACCGTCATCGGTGAGACGCCCGCCCGGGTCGCAATGTCAGAAATGGTTGCCATGGATAATCTTACGATCCAATTTGAACGTCGTGGCTTTATTTGGTAACGTTCTCAAATGGTTACGTTAGCAAGTATACGGCCCTGCGGCGTCCATGCAAGCGAATTTTTACGGATTTTCGGGAAATTGAGCTTTCATTTTTTCGTGAAAATTGTCCGCAGAACCATCGACATGATTCACCGCACGCGGTAGCTTACGCCCCCGACGTTCTTGCCCGATCATTATTTAAGCAGTGCAGATTCGATCATGAACGATAACCCGCTCAGCCCGTTTCTGGTGGATGTCGCGCGCTTGCGACAGAACGCCAGCATGACCGATTCTGTGTGGCAGGTGCGCTGGCGGCAGTTCTGTGAGCAGGCGTCGGTGGCGGCGAAACCGGATCGGGAATCAAGATGGCCACTTCATGCGGCAGTGGTGTGGCTGGCCACGGGGGATTCATCATGGGCATCGCGCGGCGCAGCGCAGCTACTGGCCCTGTTGGGCGGACAGTATCAGCGTATGCTGGAGTCAGGACACCCCGATACAGATACCTGGATGCACGCAGCCCCCATGGCACGGCGCGCGATTGCGCTCGACTGGTTGTGGGACAGTGGCACCTTCACTCAAGCACAACGTGATGAACTGGCGGAATTGTTCATCTGCGATGCGCTGCGTTACGCCTACGTGGTACTGCACTGTCGTGTGCCGGCCCACGCGAACAACCAGGGCATGGCGATGGCGCTCAACCTGGTGGTGGTGGGATATCTGTTCGGCCATCGACGGGGTGATGATCCGCGCGGGCGACTCATCTTCCGCGAAGGTCTGGTGCATCTGATGCAGCAGATCGCGTTGCTGCCACCGGGAGGATTTGGCAGTGAAGGCAGCACGTATGCCGCGGGCATCGAAGCGCCGCTCGGCGCGTTGGCGTGTGCGACACTCGAAGCGATCACGAATGAATCATGGTTCGATCGCAAGATCGCACCGTGGGGCAACACGTTCGGTAGCCAGGTCGAGCATGGGTCGCATTTCCTTTCGCCCAGTGGGTTACTGTTCCCGTGGGATCAATACGGCTACCAGCGATGCTTCGGTGCAGCGCCCGAAGCGTACCTGGCCATGCGTCTGAATGATGTGAATCGATATCGTCGCGTCACGCATGGTAATGGTTGGCGACAATCCGGTAACGGCCCTTGGATGACCGATGACCACGCTTGGCAATGGATCTGGATGCCCCTCCCACCCCCGCCTCCGGATGTAAGGGAGGGTGAGGGACGCGAGGCAACCGAGCATCTGCTCGCGCATGCCTGGTGCGAACCGCACACCGGCGCGGCGCTGGTCAGTCGTTCGCAGCAATTTCATCTGCTGCAGATGTGGAGTTGGAGTTCAGCTCCGCCCACGCGTTGTCACATGCACCCGAACAACATTGTGGTCGAAGCGTTTGGCTCGCCGTTGCTGGTGGATGGCCATGCGCACAGCACGTTCAGCCTGGCTCCTGAATTAGCGAAGCATGTATCGTCTAACAGCATTATGGCCCGGTACGACACTTCATGGTGGGCACAGGGGTCAATTGCAGCACACAGTTGCATCATGTTGGATGATGCTCGGGCGATGGTCATGCCTTACACGCATGTTTCGCATCATGAAGATGCACAGACGACCGGGCAGTTACTCATGCATGAACCTGAAGCCGATCCACCGCGCCTTGCGGGTGAAGTGGCCAGGTTCTACCAGCACACTTTTGCTGATGTGCATTCGGTCCGCCGCACCTGCACGCTCATCGCGGATCAGTTGTTTGCCGTATGCGACCAGGTCGATGCGGACAAATCACACGACGTGCTGTCGCAGTTCGTCTTGCGCAGTGGTGCTGAAGTCACCGAATATGGTGTGCGTTTGCGCACCGCGGAACATGTGGTGCTTGACCTGATCGCGCTGGGTGAAAGTGAGAATTCGCTGCACGAGTACACCGGCCAACCGAGCGTGATGGAACAACGTTGCCATCACTATCGGCGTCGCAGGCAAGGGGCAACCGTTGAATTGGTCACGTTGTTGTTGCCGCGTCTCGGTCGCAGGTTACTGGCCGACCTGACGGATGATCTGTCGATGACCATTCGTAACGACCAGGATGTGGTGCTGGCGGACAACCTGCGTATTATGATCGATCAGATTTACGATCATCTGCCGGTCACGCAGCCGTGGTGTTACACCGTCGACGTGACGACGCAGGGCAGCATCGCACATGTCCATGATGATGCAGACTTGCTGCTGGAGTTACCGCATGTATATGGCGTCTCGCTGGAAGTGAACGGCCACGCGATCGACGTGCCGCGTCTGGCAGAGCATCATCACGGCGAGCCGGCGCTGTTACCCATTTTCGTTTCTCTGCCGCGTGACCTGGTGCGTGCCGCCGAGGGTGAATTGACGATTAAAGTGACATTACGTGATTTCCGTCATTGGGGCATCCATGGTCGATTGCGATTGCACGAACGGATTGATGTGGATGTTCCCGTGGTCGATCAAACTGGTGAAGATGCCTGGCGCGTGGCATGGGACGACCAAAGCGCATGCATCAACCTTGCTGATCTACGTTCACCAGCCCAGCCGCTGCGACGTCCGCAGGTCACCGGTGAAGATGCAGCGGAACTCGCGGCATCAGTCCACAACGCCGTGCAGCAACACGATGCGCCGGCGGCAAGCTGGATCAAGCCGGATACATCCGCCGAGCGTGGGGCTTCGGTTTGTCGTGCCGATGCAAACGACTCGCAGCCCATTCTTACAGCGCTGCTGGATGACGACTGGCAGGTGCGCATGCTGGCCGCGAAGTGCGCCGGCTTGTGTGGAATCGAGGCGGCGATGCCTGCCTTGCGTGAAATGCTGTCTCATCCGTTGGTGATGGATACGGCCGCCCAACATAACCTGCGCGAACAGGTCATGGCGGCGTGGGCGTTGGGCAAGTTGAAAGATGGCGATGCTGTACCGCGCCTGGCGGAACTGCTTGACGTACAGAATTACTACGGTTTGCGTCGCGTGGCTGCACAAGCGCTATCGCGCATTGCCACGCCGCAAGCGCTGGATGTCTTACAGCACGTGGCGGAAGATCAGGATCAGGAAGTGGCCGAAGCAGCGCTGCGTGCGCTTCGTGCAGGGTGATTCACCACTTGGATGACAGCCCGGCATCCTTACGCTCAAGCATCCAGCCATCTTTGCCAAACTTCTCGCCGTAAGCCCACGTGTGGCTGTCCTGAATTGGCCGGTCATTTGCGCCCATGGTGCCTTTGTAGTGCATCACTTCCACGTGACCATCCAGGATCAGGAACGTCTGCTGGGTGAATTCGAGATGCTTCGGCTGCCACCCAGCCTCACGCGCGTAGCTGCGGCCTTTCGGGTCAATCCAGTAGGGTGTCCACGCAGGACTGCCACCCGCCGTTTCCGTAATGAGCACCATGCGCATGGGATGATTGACTTCGTTCTTGCGTGTCATACGGTTCGCACCGCTTTGCTGGCGTGACTGGCCGAGAAAATGCCAGCGCGGGTTATAGCTCCACAACACGCCCTCATGGTTGTTCACACTGGCCTGGCTGGGACACATCAGGCCCGGCACGCGGCGCACCCGTTCGATCCACTGATTGCCGGATGTTGCGCCTTTGCCGCGTGGCAGGTATTCACCGTCGACCAGGCTGTGCACCCAGACCGGCTCGCCATCGAAGATCGGTCGCGCCCAGCGCGTGATGGATGCGGGCAGCCAATCATGCTCTGAAGCAGCGTAGGTGTGAAACGCCAAACCGATCTGTCGCAGATTACTGCCGCACACCGATACCCGTGCGGTATCGCGTGCCTTGCTGAGCGCAGGCAACAGCACGGAAACGAGCAACGCGATGATGGCAACCACCACCAACAGTTCGACCAACGTGAATGCGCGACGGGTTGAGCGGGAGGACATGGTTTGCTCCTCTGTATGACGTATCGGAAAGCGGCGCGCTGGTTTTCACCAGCACGACGCGAGAGTGTGTGAGAAACTTCAGGCTTTACGGCGACGTGCGATCGCAGCCACACCCAGACCCATAAGAACCATGGTGGCGGGTTCAGGAATCACGGCCACGCCGTTGCCCTGGTCATCCAGAACGATGTACGCATCGTTGCCGACCACTGTGCCGCCGTAGTCGCCCACATCGCCGGTCAATCCGGTGGCGTAGGTCCACAGGCCACTGCCACTGGTGGCCGTGCCCGTGGTGGCGTTGTAGACGGCCAACACATCGTCGATGCCGTCGCTCAGGTTCGCGCCGGCGAGAATGGCCAGGCCGTTGATCAATGCCACGTGCTCGGCGGTGATGTCGTCGTCGAAGAAACCGTAGTCGTCCACCATGCCATCGAATTCGTTGGCGATATCGCCATCGCTGGCTGCGCCGCCACGTGTGAGTCCGCCAACGCCAAGACGGTTGGCCGGAGCCATTGCGCCTTCGCCACCACCAACACTGTCGGTGCTGAGCGCGGAGAGCTTGCCATCGACGTAGATTCGGCGATCAATACCACTGGCACGTGTGGTGACCACATGGTGCCAGGTGCCATCACTGACTGTGTCACCGGTGAAATTCAGCGTACCGCCGCCGTTGCGATATTCATAGCGTGAACTGCCGGTTGCCATGATGCTTTCGTAACGATCGTAGTTGAACTCCTGACCGACGAATGCCACCGTGTCCCATCCGCTGGAACTGGCATCCTTTACCCAGAAGGCAACGCTGTAGGCGCCGGTTGGTGACAGGCCCGTGGAGTTGTAGACCAGCACCTTGTCCCACACATTGGTGAACGTGGCGGCATTGCCCAGCACGCCCGCATCACCGGCGAATGGACTTGCCCCGTTGCTCGATGCGTTTTGCAGACCACCGGCAAGGGCGCTGTCGGCAGCGGTGGTGCCGGATGTTTCATCCAGCGCGTAGTGGACTACCAGTTCCGCACGAGCTGCCACGCTGAACGCCAGCACAGCAACAAGACTCATCATCAAAGTTCGTGACATGATTCATACCTCCTAAGCACTTTGGCATCTTCTTGGGAACCAGCCGCCCACGTGGACGTGTTCCTTCGATCCCGGGTTTACGAACCAACCAGGAGAGCTGCGCAGCTCTCGCCCTCTTCTAAAGCGAACGGCACTGCAATCGAAGGCTCGGATTGCCGACGCTTCATGCGTTTGATCAGTAACGCCACCCCCGCGCACACCACTTCACGAACCGGGATCAACCAGGATGTGATCACCGGTCCGCCTGCCTGGTGGGGACGTGCATCGCCGAACGAAACGATCGAAAGATCGCGCGGCATACGCAGCCCATCCGTCATGGCGGCAAACTGAACGGTGACTGCGTGGGCATAGCAATACGACACCACGGCCGTGGGGCGGTTGGGGCGAGCAAGCCATTGTCTGGCCAGCGCGAGCGCCTCATTGCCGTAGATCAGTTTTTCGTGCTCCAGTACGTCCGCCCGGAAGCCCGCATCGCGCATCGCGGCAATGTATCCATTGCGACGATCCTCACTGCTGTAGTGTGTTGCCCGCTCTTTCGTGCCCCAGGTGAAATCAACGTAACCCACCCGCTGATGACCAAGCTTCAACAGGTATTCCGTGGCCTTGCGACCGGCGGCATAATCATCGGGGTAGGCGCAATCCGTGGGTTGGTTGCTGTTCAATCGCACCGCCGGTAGGCCGTGAATGTCGATCAGGTCGTCCAGCGCTTCGGGACGACGATGCGTGTAGTTCAGCAGCAGACCATCGACCATGTGTTCGCGCAGCAACTTTGGCAGCACGTCATCCCGCACCAGGCGTTCATCGGGAAGCACGTGCACGCTCAGGTGTAAGTTGCGTCGTTCGAGTGATTCATACATCGCCTGCAGATGGCCCGACACCAGTGAACTGAACGAGTATTCATTGCTCATCACCAGACCAACCGAATGGAAGCGACCAGTCGACATGGCTCGGGCGGCGGTGTTCACGCGATAGCCCAACCGTTCGGCCGCATCCTGGATTCTTTGGCGTGTTTGCTCGCTGGCTTGCGATCCGCTGCGTCCCCCATTCAGCACCTTGCTGACGACCTGGAAGGAGACGCCGACTTCCCGGGCAATGTCGGTGATGGTGGCGGGCATTCGGATCACTCTCGCTCTTTGATTGATCGATCATTTATCAATACAGAGCGTTCAATTAAGTTTTCAACGAACGTTCAATCATCAGAATGCCACGCCAACCGCCCCCTGTCAAGAAGATTTCATGGAATATCATCTGAAGGAAGTGGGAAGCGCCAGTCCATCGTAGCCTTGGCGAAGGCGGATGAGATGTGGCAAAGCCCCGCAATGGTCGTCCCTGACCTTCGCGAGAATACTCCAGAGGTCAGAGGTCAGAAAAATCATAGCTGCGGCGTCCGCGCCGCTGAGATTCTCTCTATATGGCTTCCGCCTGGAAACCGCTGAATTCGACGCACTGACTTAATGGGGAGGCGTCTTTATGAACTTCAAACCAGCCGCTTTCAATCCATGCAGCCTTGAGGGAGATCTGCTCACGGTTCCACGCGGGTTTGGCTTGCATGTAAGTCAGGATCGCATGGCCGGCGGAAGTAAAGATGCAATCGAGATTGGTGTATTCGGTGTTCTTCTCGTGAGCAATGCAGCCGAGGTGTTGCCAGGTGTGACCATGGTCACGAGAGATCGCCGCACTGAGCGGTGTGCGCTGTCCATAATGGTGATGCTTCTTCTCGTAGGCGGAGCCATTCCAAAACAACACGATTGCATCATCGTCCGGAATACGCCTTACGCAGGTGCAGGATTCGCCACCTTCAAGTCTGCTGGAAATGGCTGCGCTCCAGCTCTGTCCGCCATCAGTGGAGCGGGAAATGTAAGGACCACCCAATTGAGTCCGTAACGCCATGACGAGCGTGCCATCATTGAGTTCAGCGATGGACGGCTCCATAGCCCCACGTAGGGTCAGCTCGACGCGATTCGAGCATTGCCAGCTTCGGCCATCGTCATCACTGAAAAAGCATCCGGCTGTGTTGGTTTGATCGTATTGTTCTCCCTGGCCTCCATGGAAGGGCAAAAGCAATCGTCCGGAATCAAGTTCGAGCAGGCTGCTGGCACCGCCTTGTAACAGGAGCCCGTTTGATTGTTTCCAGACGTGAGAAACAGGAGTGAATGTGTATCCTTCATCACTTGATGAAAAGACGGACATCGTACTGCTGTCCAGTCGATGTAAGTGCAAACAGGCCAGCATGAGCTGGCCATTTTTCCTTCTGAGGAGCGCTGGTGCCTGAACGTTTAAATCGTTGTCTTCGGCTTTGATCAGAAGTCTGGGGGAGTACCAGGATTTACCGCCATCAACACTTACTTTCGACCAGATTTGACACAGGCCATGGTCATTTCCACTTTCTACACCCTGTTCATACTTCTGGTAGGTAACCATGAGTTTCCCATCAGACAGTTCCACGATCGAAGCCGTATCACTGCGTGGATACTGTTCTGTGGCTGGTTCAATGTCGATATGTTGAATCAGGGCGCTCATTGTTCATGAATGCAATTATTAAATGTTGATGGTTGTCTGGTCCTTGTTGGCGGATTGCCCCAAGGCATTCTTTATATGTTGTAGATCATGGGACATCGTTTGCTTGAACGCGATAATGTCTGCACCGTGAAGAATCAGGTTGGCCCCGAGTTTTGCCCAACGGATTTCCTGCTCCAGGCCATCTGGGAAAATAATGTGGATGCCGGCGCTCTTACCGGCTGCCCGGGTCTGGGTGATGATCGTATCAACCGCTTCAACAAAACGTGGGTGATCATACTGTTCCGGAATGCCCAGGCTGCAGGACAAATCGTGCGGGCCGACCAATACACCATCAAGCCCCTCCACCTTGAGAATGCCATCCAGGTTCTCAATGGCAGGCATGGATTCAATGTTAACGATTAAGACGTTATCATCGCACTCATGGTCGATATAGTCCTTTAAATCAGTCTCGAAATCCTGTTCGCTTGACAAGTAACGTTGAAGCCGGTCACCTTTGATGGGGCGTGCCTTCACGGCACCGACCAATTGCTGAACCTGTTCGACCGTTTCAATGTAGGGCGCGACTACACCGGCAGCGCCGCCGTCGAGTATGGCAGTTGCCTGATAGGGGTCCGGGGCGGTGATGCGCACCAGAGCAGGCAATCCGATCCCTGAATATGCCTGGCACATCCAGGATAGGCGTTCACGGTCGATCGCAATGTGCTCGGTATCGATGAACACATAGTCCAGCCCGAGAGTGTTTGCGACACTTAACCATCGGGGCGAAGTGGAAACGATCAGGGTTCCGTAAACGGTATTTCCACCTTTAAGAGATTTAGCGAATGCGTGGTCGTTCATCTTTTATATATATTGAGTGGTCCATCAGAAAACCGCCTGGACTGCCCCATGGTTTGGACCTGTCCGGGCGGGGAGGATTCAACGTCTGAGACTGGTTGGTCTTCACGCTTTGCGGCGAAGCATGATCATTGTCCCGGCGCCCACAAGCATGAGTGACGCCGGCTCCGGAATCGGCGTGCCATCGGCAGCGAAAACAGCAAACGCGCCATTGTTGAAGCTGGGGTCGGTGGTGTTGCCCAGGCCGAACACGATCTGATCGACAATGCGCGTGCCATCGGTATCGAACACCTGCTCGAAGATAACGCGGGTGTTGGCGCTGTCGACGTTGTTACTGCCTGTGTGATAGCGATCAAGGCCGGAGAGCACGACGTTGACACCGGTGGGAGCGGGTGCAAAGTTCGTGGTCTTCCAGGCGAACACATCATCAGCACCGGTGGTGTACTTCACGGTGAACACGGCATCCTGGCCTTCGGTCAGTGAGTTCCACGCGTAGAGAATGGCAATGTCGTCGTACTGTGCATCAGCGATATCGACCACGGCATCGGATTGGGGATAGCCACCGGAGGGTAAGGAACGCATGATCGCGTTGTCGGCATCGAACGCGCCAAGTTGATATATGCGGCTACCGGTGGGAACCAGGCCGTTGTCGGGAATGTTGGACGAACCCTGGAATGTTTCGTTGACGAAGGTGCGTGTGCCATCCCAGCCGTCACCCTCTTCTGAAGTGCTGGTGGAAACCATGTCGGCATTGAATGCGGCGCTGATGTCGATGGACGCGGCGGGTGCTGAGGCGCTCAGAAGCATGGCGGCAAGGATGCCGCAGATGATGGGAATGTGTTTCACGGGGGTACCTCCTTCGGATGGGTTCAGGTTTGCACGAATGCTGTCTGAATCAAAAATTACCTCACAGAGTGCGCTTGGCAAGGCCATAATCGTGCCATATATTCTTTGTATGTGCGCAAAACAGTTGATTTCCGACCTGCGACCGATTGGTGACACGCGGGAGTACTTTCTGCGAGCGCTGGATTACGCGTTGGCAAAGCAGCTCCCGCAACGTGTTCAGGTGGCGGGTCTGGGACCGGTGCGAGGCAGGCACAGCCATGGTCAGTTGGGGGCGCAGGACATGCCGCGCCTGAACGTGGTGTTGGAGGGTGTGCGCGAAGTGGTGGTGGTGAGCGCGGATGATCACCGTGCGGCCCAGCATGTTACGATGAGGGCTGGTGAAGCGATGTTCTATCCGGCATTCGCACCGTACCAGCCACAGTTGGGTCCATCAGGGTTTGGCTTCGGCCTGGTGTGGTGCGAACAGTTCATTCGGTTCGCCGCGTTCGATCAACTGGGGTTCCGCCACGTGCACACGCGTACGCCGTTTGCCTATCACACAGCCGACCCGATCGGACCGCGCGGTCAACATTTGCTGGCGGCCATGACCACGGCAGCAAGTAAGCCGATGGCCGATGAACAGCGCGTGGCGCTGACACGTCTGCTAATGTTGGTGACGCGCGAACACCTTGCCACCGACAGCGGCCGACCGCGTCCTAAATCCAAAGCGGCGCGCACGTGGTACGATGCGGACCGTTATATTGACTTGCATCTGCATGAGCCAATCTCGCGCGAGGATGTCGCGCGGGCGGCTGGTGTGAGCGGTCCTTACCTCAGCCGGTTGTGCCAACGTCAAACGGGTCGGACGTATCAGCAACACTTAGTGCATCTGCGCCTGGATCGGGCGGTACAACTGCTACGTCATTCATCGATGAAGGTCCAGGAAGTGGCCGCGGCAGCCGGTTTCGCCAGTGCACGACACTTCAGCGATGTGTTTCGCCGGGAGGTGGGCATACCGCCTGGTCGGTACCGCCGAACCGGTGATGGGGCGTAGCGCGGATAAGAGGAAGACAATGACGCAGGTCTTACTTCCCGGTTTTTGTCATATCGCCCATGTGCATCAACGGCAGGGGCTGCGGGCTTGACCCATCCATAAAGTAGAGCTTGGCGCTGGGGTCTTTGGCGATATCGCGCAGGGCGTCGAGGGCTTGCAGTTGGATGTATGCGGGACTTGAAGCGACAGCCTCGTTGATCTTCTCAATTTCGTAAGCTTGGGCGTCGGCCAGCACACGACGTTTCTGCGCTTCTTCTTCTGCGGCTTGTCGTTCGGCTTGAGCCTTGGCGATCGTCTGCTGCTGTTCGGTCTTGAAGCGTTCAAGTTCCGCTTTCTGTTTTTCGACTTCCTGTTCGCGCTCTTTCTTTGATTCGATCGCGCGCACGATAAACGGCGGCAGGTTGATATCACGAATCAGCACGGCCTGCACTTCAACGCCGCGCGGCTCGAGGTATTCACTCAGGCTGCTGCCCATGGCCACCTGCAAGCGTTGCTGCGTTTCTTCAAGGAAGAACTCTTCCGCCTTCTCGATGGTCTTGCCCTGTTCGCGCAACACCGAGCGCAGCTTGGGAATCAGATGCACGTCAATCAATTGCTGCAGTTGCCCGGTTTCGCGGAGGATGGTCGGTGCCTGCCCGGCGATCACGCGGTACTGCACTGACACTTCGATCGTGGTTTGCAGTTGGTCCTGCGAAGGGACTTTGGCCTGTTCTTTGTGTGTTTTCTGGCGGGTGTCATACTTCACGAAGGAGAACAACGGGTTCACCAGGTGGAGCCCCTCGTCGTAGGTTTTGTCCTGTACCTTACCGAACAGCGTGGCCACACCCACATGTCCCGGCGGAATCGTCAACAGAGATTGCCAGATCGCGAATCCGATCAATCCCAGCACGATCAATACAGCGACGCCCTTCGGCGGAACGTTCATACTCTGCGTGGCCATGGTTAATCCTTCGGTGATCAGCAGTGGTTCTTGTCCCATCATCATAACCACGAATCAGATCGCATACCCGCGCCCGCAGCACCAAGTTGCTTCAGTTCTGCAAAAGTTGCTCAAACTGTGTGGTCGCTCGCGTGAAGTCTGCGTGTACAATGATCTATTCTGGACATTTGCCCACGCCACGGAGATCCGTTTAATCATGTCATCCCTTAATCGCCGCCTGTGCATTGAATTTGGCGTGTTTCTGGTGTTGCTGGCCGGCCTGTTGAGCTGGCGCATCCCCGAAGTGGTGGCTCGCCAGATGACCGCTTACGCGTTTTTTGATCCGCTGGTCGACATGCGCGACAAGATTGCCCGCTTCTACGTGCTCGAACCGGATCAACAGGAAATGCTGGAAGGTTCGCTGCGCGGCATGCTCACCACGCTGGATGATCCTTACACCAATTACTTCACGCCGAAGCAACTGGCGGGTTTCGAGAAAAGCACGACTGGTACGTTCACCGGCATCGGCGCTGAAATCGAAGTGCGCGATCAGCAACTGCGCATCGTCACCCCCCTGGAAGATTCACCCGCGTTCAAGGCGGGCATCATGGCGGGAGATGCGGTGTTGGAAATCAATGGTGAGACCACCGATGACATCACGGTGACTGAAGCGGTTGAGAAGATCACCGGGCCTGAGGGAACGGATGTCACCCTGAAGGTGCGTCACCCCAACGGTGAAGAAGCGGAGATCACCATCACCCGCGCGAAAATCGAAATCGAAACCGTGCGGGGTTTTGAACGCCTGTCCGATGGTCACTGGCGGTACATGCTCAACGAGGAAGCAAAGGTTGGTTACATACGCCTGGCCCAGTTCTCAGAACCCACCTACGAGAAACTGGTCAGCGCGATAGAAGAGCTGCAGGAACAGGGCATGCAGGCGCTGATACTCGACCTGCGTTACAACCCTGGTGGACTGCTCGATTCAGCGATTCGTATTTCCGACTTGTTCCTTGAAGAAGGGGTGATTGTTTCCACGAAGGGCCGTGATGGTGCGCGGCAGCGCGTGGTGGAAGCGACAAAGCCCGACACCCTCGAATCGTTTCCGTTGGTTGTGTTGGTGAACGAAGCCAGTGCGTCGGCCAGCGAAATCGTGTCTGGTGCTTTGAAGGACAACGGCCGCGCGATCATCGTCGGCACACGCACCGTGGGCAAGGGCAGTGTGCAGGAGTTGATGAAACTCGATGGCGAAGCGGGGGCGGTTAAACTCACCACGAGTTACTACTACTTACCGTCTGGCCGCAACATCAACCGGCGCGATGATTCAGAAGTGTGGGGCGTTGATCCCACCGATGGTTATTATGTGCCCATGACCGTGAAGCAGCGCGAGGAAATGATCAAGGTGCGCCGCGAGAGCAACATCATCAAAGCGGAAAACGGTGAATCGTCGCCAAAACAACCCGCCACGCCCGATTGGTTACGTGAAACGCGACACGATCATCAACTGGCCGCGGCACTGGAAACGATACTGGCGAAGCAGGCCTCCGGTGAGTTCGTGAAAGTTGGCAAGGACAACGCCACCGTCCTTGCCCACATCACCGAACGCGAAGCCCTGCAGCGGCGCAAAACGATGTATGAAGATCGCATCGAGAAAATCGATGAGGAGATCGAACGGCTCACCACCCTGATCACCTCACCGGAAGACGCGTCGCCATCCGAGAACGACACCAAAGCAAACCTCGACGATGCCGCCATCCCACCGGCCAAGGTTCCAGCCGACGCCGAAGCGCCCGCGGAGGAAGTCGCCCCGTGAGCACCGTGGCAGTACCGTTGATCCTGGGCATTGAATCAAGCTGTGACGAAACAGCCGCGGCGGTGGTGCGCAGTGGGCGCCAAGTGCTGAGTAACGTCATCGCTTCACAACACGAGTTGCACGCCAAGTTCGGCGGCGTGGTGCCGGAGATTGCCAGCCGGGCACACATCGAACGCATGCTACCGGTGCTGAATGAAACATGTGAACAAGCGGGTGTCACCCTGGATGAAGTGGATGCGGTCGCGGTGGGCAATCGTCCGGGGTTGATCGGCTCATTACTCGTGGGTGTGGCGGCAGCGAAGACGCTGGCGTGGTCGATGAACAAGCCGTTGATCGGTATCGACCACGTGGTCAGTCATCTTTATGCCGGTGCCCTCGATGCCGAGCCGATTGATTATCCGGCGCTGGGTCTGGTGGTCAGTGGTGGACACACGAGTTTGTACCTTGCACGTAGTCCGCTGGAGATGAAACTGCTGGGCCACACCATCGACGATGCGGTGGGTGAAGCATACGACAAGGTCGCTGCCATTCTCGAAGCCGGCTTCCCCGGCGGCCCCATCATCGACAAACTCGCACAGCAGGGTGATGCGGCCTCGGTGAAACTGCCGCGCACGTTGCTCGAGGCGGACAGCCTTGACTTTTCCTACAGCGGATTGAAAACGGCCGTGCTCTACCATGTACGGGGCAAGCCGGTGGGGCGTGGGGCAGCAGCGACATTCGAGCGCAGCGCTGCCGATCTGACCGACGTAGACAAACAGAACATCGCCGCGTCGTTTCAGGCGGCAGCGGTGGATGTGTTGATGATCAAGCTCCAGCGTGCATGGGACCAGTTGACTTCTGCGGATGAAGCACCACGCTGTGTGATCATCGGTGGCGGCGTGAGCGCAAACAGTCTGCTGCGTCAGCGCATCATCGCGTTCGGTGAAGAACACGACATCGATGTCCGCCTGCCGAAGATGGGCTACTGTCTAGACAACGCTGCGATGATTGCAGGTTTGGCGCATTGGCGATACGTGGCTGGGCAATTCGATGATCTGGAACTGGCTGCCGCCGCGTCATCACGAATCTAAACCGCCACAGTCCCGGGTGGCAACCCTGGGTTGAACGATGGGCAGACTATGCGCTACTTCATTTCTCTATCAATGTTGTTCATGATCGCCGGTTGCCAAGCCGCGCTGCCGCTCTCATCCAATGCGATCGTCTCTGCCATGGCGGATCACGTGGCCGGTCCACCCTTACCACCGGGCGAATTGGTTGATGCGGCAGATACGGCTGACGTGCTGCGACACTCAGGCGCGAAGCGTTTTCTTGTTGTCGATGGTGATGGCAAAGGCGATCGCCTGGTACGTCGACTGACATCGAAAGGCAGTGGTGACGATCGCGTTGCGTTCGTGCGCGAGCTTGGTAATGGCCAGGTTCAGCAGGAAGTGTCCGAAGCCGAATCAGGCTTGCACCGGTTGGCTGCGGTGGAAGATTCCGAGCATGCGGCGCTCACGCGTTTTGAGCCCGCACTGCAACTCAGTTGGGGGGCGCAGGGCAAGGCTGTCACAACCGAAGCGAAGGCCACTGTGGTCAAAGCGGATGACCATTCGCAGCAGATCGATGCCGGAGAATCAAACATGACCGTCACCCACGATGCCGACCAGCGTATCGTTACCCCTGCGGGGACGTTTGACTGTCAGCGCATTCGCACCGATTACGAAGGTCGCTTCGGCATGGCGCGCGTCAAGAGCACACGCTACCAGTACTTCGCGCTCGAAGTCGGCCTGGTGGCCGAGCACTATGAAGAGAAAGGTGTGGCGCTGATCGTGCCGTGGAAAAAGTCACACACCATTGTGCGATTACCGGATGAGACTGAATGACCAATGCCTAATGACTAATGCTTGTTGCAGAAGGTGGTGATTCTCACGGTCTGTCCGGCGATTAGACATTCGTCATTGGTCATTAGGCATTCGCAGCCCATAGGCTGCGTTTAATAGTAAATCGTGCCCGCCCACTTCTCGATCTGCGACCAACTGAGGGTGTCCAGTTCGTTGTTGGGCCAGGCGGGTTGACCGCTGCCGGTGCCGAGTTTGCGGGGGATGTTGGCGGCGTGGCCGTCGGCGAAACCGATGGAGATCTGTAACGGTTCTTTCTCGTTGTGCCAACGGTGCACCGGGTTGGATTGTGGACGATTGAGGCGCACCACCACATCACTGATGACCATCTTGTTCTGCATGTTGGGCACTTCATCCTTGCGGTGCCCTTCGATGTACCACATGCCCCACTGGCCGACTTTGCGGTTGCCCTGGAAGTCGTTTTCGTTGCGGTTACCGTAGAGGTAAGACGTGCCGGTGTGATCGAAGCGGGTGCGTCCGTTGGTGTATTGATCGCCGCGCTCAAGGGGACAGTGAGCAATCTTCATGTTCTCGCCGAGGTATTGATTGAGCGGGCGGTTTTCCGGATCGACATCGTAGCTGGCGCCGCTCTTACCTTTTTTGCCCAGCACATTGAACCAGTTGATCTCCGTTCCCTGATACGTGCGGCCTGGGAACAGGCGTTGGTTTTCTTCGGTGTACATGATCATCGCCTGGGCGATGTTCCGCGTGTTGCTGGTGCATTGCATGATGCTGGCCGTGTCGAGCGCCTTATCCAGCGCCGGCAACAGCAGACTCAGCAGCAGACCGATGATGGCCACCACCACCAGCAGTTCGACTAACGTGAAAGCCCCCGACACGTTGGGGCGCGTACCATTACGGATGATCATCTTGCCACTCCATGGCGAACTGAGTATCGGCCCGTGGTCAGCGCGGTGGCGAAGGGCGCGCATAACCAACCCGGATTCTCATCGGGGCGATGCGTGGGCGACTTAACTGATGAATCAGAGGCTCAGATGGTTATTGGACCTCACCGACCGACTTCGGCTGATCCACTGGAGCAGGCACATCCACCCATTTGCCTTGCTCGGCCGACTGGTAGCACGCCAGCACGATGCGGTTGGCGTGAGCAGCCATTTCGCCGGTGACAAACGGATCACGATTGTTGCGCAGGGCTTCGATGAAGTCGGCAATCTGAGCGGTGTGGGCCGTGCCGTAGTGTGAGCGTGCACCTTCGACGCCTTCGGGGTCGCGGGCGGTTTCCAGCAATTGCTGCACGCGCTTCTCTGCCTGATCGTCGGCAAAACGTACCTTCAACGGTTTGTTGTTGCGCAGTTCGATCGAACCCTCGGTGCCGTGGATGGCCAGGGTGAATTCCCAGTTGATGTGGCTGGCGCTGGTCACTTCGATGGTGCCGAGCGCACCGTTGTAGAAACGCAAGGCCGCGGTGAGTGTGTCTTCGGTTTCGATCACGTCTTTGTGGGCCAGGTTATCTTTCACCGCGCACAACGACTTCACGCCACCCATGATCCATGCCAGGGCGTCGACGAAATGAATCGCCTGGTTGATCAGCACGCTGCCACCTTCCTTGGCGATGGTGCCGTGCCAATCGTCATCGTAGTACGAATCAGGACGCAGACAGTGCACCTGCACGGTGGCGGTGAGCACCTCGCCGAATTGGCCATCGTCGACCATTTGCCGCAGGAGTCGGTTCACGCCTTCAAACCGGTGCTGGAAGATGCCGCTGAACTTCAGTTCAGGTTTCGCCGCATGCGCGGTGAGCATGGCGTCAAGCCCGTCGCCGGTGCTCATCAGTGCTTTCTCGCAGATCACATGCTTGCCCGCTTCGAACGCCGCTTGTGTGATCTCCGCGTGGCTGAAGTGATCAGTGCAGACGGAGATGAGATCGACTTGGTCATCCGCGAGAACTTCACGGTAATCGGTCGTGGTGTTGGGGATGTCGTATTGTTCGGCGCGCTTTTCGGTGCGATCTTCTTTCAAGTCGCACACCCAGCGCACTTCCACGTCTTCGATCTGCTGGTAGCTTTCAATATGTGTGGCGCTGATCACGCCGCACCCGATGATTCCGACTCGTACCTGCTCGTACATAAGATCAAATCCAGAGAATAAAACCGTAGGTCCGGGCCTGCCCGGACACGTTCTGCATCGTCCGGGCAGGCCCGGACCTACGGTTCCCACCATAACGAACTGAGGCTGCTTTGTCGCCTTGGCCGATAATCCGCCATCTGAGCTTGGGTCCATGCTAGAGAAACAGCACGAATCGCCCAATCAACTTTGGGGCGCACATCCCAATCATGGCACGCCGATTGCACATCCAACACCGCTGTTGTGCGCATGAAATGCGCACGCGGACCTGTTTTGTGAGCTGGAACGGCGTTTTGCCATGAGTTTTCACGGATACCAGACTGATCAGTTCTTCGATGAACTGTTCGAGCGTGATGGAAAACCGCGCGCTGGTGCCCAAGCTTTAATCGATCGCATCGAGCAACTTGCCGAGGGAGAACTTGCCCGTCGCCAGAATGCTGCCGAGGCGGCGCTGATGAATCTGGGCGTCACATTTGCCGTGTATGGCGATGAGGAAGGCACCGAGAAGATTTGGCCGTTCGATCTGGTGCCGCGCATCGTTGAGCCGCACGATTGGGAACACATCGAAACGGGGTTGCGCCAACGTATCGAGGCGTTGAATCTTTTCCTGTGTGATATCTACGGCGAGCAGCGCATCATCAACGACGGTGTGGTGCCGCGCGGCCTGATTGAATCGGCCACGGCCTACCGTCCGCAATGCATGGGTGTACGACCGCCCAACGATGCGTGGTGCCACATCACCGGGACCGATCTGGTGCGCGGCGGCGATGGCACGATCTACGTCCTGGAGGATAACCTGCGCTGTCCCAGCGGGGTGAGTTACGTGCTGGAGAATCGGCAGTTACTCAAGCGCACCTTCCCGCGCCTGTTTGCCGACCTGGCCATTCGACCCGTCGACGATTACCCCATTCGTCTGCGTGACATGCTGCAGCAACTTGCCCCGACCGGGATGTACGACCCGGTCATCACCGTGCTCACGCCGGGCATCTACAACTCGGCTTACTTCGAGCACTCTTACCTGGCGCAACAGATGGGAGTGGAACTGGTCGAAGGACGCGACCTTGTGGTGCACGATGGCTGCGTGATGATGCGCACCACGCGCGGTTTGACCCGGGTGGATGTGATTTACCGGCGTATTGATGATGATTTCCTCGACCCTCTGGCGTTCCGAGAAGACTCGATGCTGGGTGTGCCGGGTCTGTTCGATGTATGGAAGCAGGGTCGGGTGGCGATCGCCAACGCGCCGGGTACGGGAGTGGCCGATGACAAAGTTGTCTACGCCTACGTGCCCGACATCATCAGGTACTACTTCGACACCGAACCCATTCTTGCCAACGTGCCCACGTACCTGTGCTGGCGTGAGTCGGATCGCAAGTACGTGCTGGATCACCTGCCGGAACTGGTGGTGAAAAGCGCCGATGAATCGGGTGGCTATGGCATGTTGATCGGTCCCCAGGCGACAGCCGCGGCATGTGAGGAGTTTGCCCGGCGTATCGCCGCCAACCCGCGTAAGTACATTGCCCAGCCGGTGATCGATCTGTCGCGCGTTCCCACCATCACCGAGAACGGTTTTGAAGGCCGCCATGTCGATCTGCGGCCATACATTCTGTACGGCGATGATATCCATGTGTTACCCGGTGGCCTGACACGTGTGGCGCTGGTCAAAGATTCACTGGTGGTCAACAGTTCGCAGGGCGGCGGCAGTAAAGACACGTGGGTGCTGGCTGATCCGAAATCCGCGGCACCACGCAATGGCTTGAGCCACGGAGTGAAGCATGCTTAGTCGCGTGGCCGACGCGATCTACTGGCTTAGCCGCTACATCGAACGCGCGGAGAACATCGCGCGCTTCGTTGATGTGAACTTGCATCTTGCGCTCGACCAGGCCGAGCCGGATGAAGATCGACAATGGGCACCCCTGGTCGCAGTAACGGGTGACCGTTCAGATTTCTCTGAACGTTACGAGGTGGCAAACCAGAAAACGGTGGTGCGGTTTCTCACTTACGATCGGGCCAATCCCAACAGCATTTACTCTTGTCTGTGGGCTGCGCGTGAGAACGCGCGGTCGGTGCGTGAAGTCATCAGTTCTGAAATGTGGGAACAGGTGAATCGCTCGCTGATCATGTTGCGCGACGCGCAGACCTACAACCCGGTGGAAACCGATCCGGCTGCATTCTTTAGTCACTTTCGTGAAGCGTGCCATCTGTTCTGGGGCATCACCGATGCCACCATGACGCACGGCGAGCCATGGAACTTCGCCCGGCTCGGTCGCATGCTGGAACGTGCGGATAAAACTTCGCGCATCCTTGATGTGAAGTATTTCATCATTCTGCCCACGGCGGATTACGTCGGGTCACCCTATGACAACCTGCAATGGGTGGCACTGTTGAAATCGATCAGTGGCTACGAGATGTACCGCAAGTGCTATCACGATATTTCGCCCGACCACGTGGCAGAGTTCCTTCTGCTGAACGATGAGTTTCCACGTTCGATCCGCTTCTGCCTTGCCGAGGCCGATCAGGCGCTGCATGCGATCAGCGGCTGGCGCGCCGCCGCCTTCAGCAACCGCGCCGAGCAGCAGCTTGGTCGGCTGCGTTCGGAATTGGCTTACGCCGATGTGGATGGCATTCTCGCCGGTGGTTTGCACCAGTATCTCGATCGATTTCAGGCCAAACTCAACGGTGTGGGTAACGCCGTGTTCGATACGTTCTTCGCTATTCAACCGATCCGTCGCCAAACTCAAATGGGGAGTCTCACGCAATGACATTCTGTGTCGCTTTGAAGGTGCGCGAGGGGCTGGTCGGCATTGCCGACACACGCGTCACCAGCGGTTCCGAGCCGATCACCGCCCGCAAGATCAATGTCTTTCAACTTGATCGGCATCCGGTATTCCTGATGACTTCCGGCTTGCGCTCGGTGCGTGACAAGGCATTGACTTACTTCCGTGAAGCGCTGGCTGAAGAAGACCTGCAACTCGACAAGGTCTACAAGGCGGTCAACCTGTTTGCCGAACAACTGCGCCGCGTCACCAAGGAGGATGGCAAAGCGCTGACCGAAGCTGGCTTCGATGTGAACTTGCACGCCATCATCGGGGGCCAGCTCGAGCGCGATGAAGAACATCGGCTCTACATGGTTTACCCGCAGGGCAACTGGGTCGAAGTGGGGGAGGGGCATCCGTATTTCGCGATCGGTGAATCAAGTTACGCCAAGCCCGTGATGGATCGTTCGCTCGACTTCGACTGCTCCATGGAACTGGCGCTGAAGATCGGTTTTCTCGGGTTCAACGCAGCGCGCGCCAGCGCCACCGTGGTGGACTACCCCATCGATGTGGCGCTTTACCATCGAGACACCAACAGCATCGCGGAACATCGTTACGAAGCGCCGGACCTTGCTGCGGTTTCTGAATGGTGGCAACAGCGCATCCGCGCCTCGGTGGCCGAGGCCCCCAGCGAATGGATGGAAGCGGTGATGAGCAAACTGCCGGCCGCCGCACCAACAAGCAAACCCATCGAAACGGTGACCCAGCCATGACCACCAGCACCTGTGACCTGACGAAACTGCACATCCACCATCGCATTTCCTATCGCTACAGCGAACCGGTGTTCTTGGAGCCGATCACCATCCGGCTGTGCCCGCGCGCAGACGCCACCTTACGCCTGCGGACGTATCAACTGCTGATCGATCCGGAACCCACCGGAGACAACGGCATCATCGACAGCGCCGGTAACGTAGCGCAACTCGCCTGGTTTGAAGGCCAGCACGATCACCTGACCATCACCGCCACCAGCGAATTGGAACACCTGTCATTCGATCCGTTCGGTTACCTGGTGACGGATGTGGATGCGCTGCAATGTCCTGTCGCCTACGAACAACCGTTGGCCGCGATGCTCCAGCCGTATCTGCAAACTACCGAAGAACGCTCCCAGGCCATGGTAGGTTTTTCGCAGGAACTGATGGCACGCTCGGGTAGGCATACGCAAGACCTGCTGATGAACATGGTGATGGTGATCAGCGAGCGCTGGCAAACCATTCAACGGCCCAGCGGTCCTGCGTGGCCGAGTGAAAAAACACTCACCACCCACCAAGCTTCCTGCCGCGACCTGGCGGTGTTGATGATCAATCTGTGTCGCCATGTGGGATTGGCCGCCCGGTTTGTCAGCGGTTACCACCACAGCGCAGAGATGGACCTTCCGGATGACAAACAACTGCATGCCTGGGTGGAAGTTTATCTGCCCGGTGCCGGCTGGCGCGGTTACGACCCCAGCTATGGCGTTGCAGTGGCCGGTAAACACATCGCGTTGGCCGCAGCGCCTGAACCTGATGGCGCAGCCGCCACCTCGGGTAGCTTCCGACGAACTGGGGCAAGTTCCACCATTGACTTTGAAATCGATATTCGTATGGCTCAGGTGTAAAGCGGCAACGTCACTCAGCCGTGAAGTACTCGCCGTACTTCTCGCGCAGGGCTTTGGCACCATCAGCGCGGTCGGTTTCTTCCAGCCGTTTGAGATACTTCTTCAAGGGTGTGCGATCATCGTGGAGGGCGTGGAACGGCCCGCCCTCGCGCCAGACGGTCCACAAGGGATCGACCGAATCGCTCGACGTCTTCGCCATCTTCTGCATCTGCTCATCGTGCCAGCGCATCAACCGCCATGCGCCTTCCTTGCAGACTTCCGGAAGTTGCTCGGCCAGGTCGTTTTGTTCGTGGGGGTCGGCGGCGAGGTCGAACAGCATCTCCTGCGGAAACAGGTGGAACCCATCGTGATACGTCCGCATGTACAGCCACTTCTTACCACCCCCGGAAGGGTCATCCCATCTGACACTGCGTTGAGACACATGGCATCCCTGGCTGATGACAATGTCTTCGTGTGCATCATCCGATGAAAGGTCATCCTTGATCGCGCCGGCGTAGCTTTGCCCATCCCAGATCGGCTTCTTGTTGCCACCCAGCAGGTCCATCACGGTGGGTGCCCAGTCGACGTTGTAGTGCAGGTCGGTATCGACCGCGCCCTGCTTGCCACCGGGCCACTTGATGATCATGGGAATGTTACACGTACCGTGGTCAGCCGTGCCGTGCTCGGCGTAGATGCCAAGCTCGCCCTGATTTTCGCCATGGTCAGCGGAAATGATGATCGCGGTGTCATCATAAACACCTTCCGCCTTCAGCTTATCGACGATCCACTTGATCTGGTCGTCCACGTACTTCACGGCGGTGTCGTAACCGTTGATCCACTTGCGCATGGATTCGATGTCGGTCAGTTCACCCACTTCGCGCGGGAACTGTTTGGGGTTGGCTTCGTTGTACATGCCAAGGTCTTGCGCGGTGTGCGGGCCGGTCATCGCGCGATGGCGTTTGATCAGCTCTTCATCGTTCAGGTGTTCCGGCAGCGGCGCATCTTCAAATGGTTCACCGTATTCAGTCGGCACGCGGTAGGGGGTGTGCGGGTCCCAGAAGTTCAGGTGCAAGTACCAGTTGTCGTCGGCCGCGTTGTCTTCAAACCATTTGGTCACGACGGGCATCACGTGTTCGGCCGACTCCATACCACCCATGCCGGTGTTATGGATTTCGTTGAAGCCCGCGTAGAACCAGTGGGCGGCATGACGCTGACCGAACGGCGAAATCATTGACGTTTTGAATCCGCACTTCTGCAGATGACCGGCAAGCCCATCGCCATCGAAACGATCACGGAAGCCGCGCATTCTTCCTTCGCGCTTGGGTTCCGCCGCGGTGCCGCCATGACCGACCACACCGGTCTGAATGCCGAAGCGGCCACTGTAGAACGCGGTGCGCGAAGGCAGGCACGGCGCATCACTGGTGTACACGCCGGTGCAGCGCACGCCTTCGGAAGCGATC
>JANQFT010000075.1 GCA_028277685.1 Phycisphaeraceae bacterium | reverse complement strand
GCCACTCGGCCCCATAACACAACCCTGGTTGTCAAACATTCAGCCAGGTTCAACATACACAACGCAAGCGGCGTGCAGTCTCCCTCGGCTGCCGTCGCTTTTTTCTTTTGAATGACTAACGAGTGAGGCGCTTATACCGGCAGGAGCCTCACTCTTTCTCCCCTGTCACACCAGTCCACAAGATCAGCGCAAGCAAAAGCCGCCGCTGTCCGATGACGCGGCGGCTTCCCTGGATTAATGAAATATGGATACGTCAGTGCGCAAGGAACAACGGAATGTTCGACTCACGAATCATCGTGTACGTGGTCGACCCGAAGATGCGTCGCGCCAACACACTGCGGGCACTGTTCGCCATCACGACCAGGTCGGCCGACCAACGTGTCGCGTACGGCAACAGGTTGGTGCGGGCAGAACCCAACACATGGTCTGTATCCGCTTCGATGCCCCAGTCGCGACAGTAACTTTGTGCATCAGCCAACATCGGTGACGTTTCAGAAGTAGAATCACCGAAGTGTGCAATGCGCACGGTCGCATCCGGCCACAAGCGAAGCTGACTGAACCGCTTCATCGCCTTTGCCGACGCCAACGACCCACTGTACGCAATCAACACGCGCTCAATCGGTCGATACTCTTCGTTCACGGCGATGATCGGTCTCACGCCCGAACCAATCAGCTTCATCAGCGCACTGTCGGGTTCGTCCAGGACGCCGTAGTCAAACAACCCGCGCAACCCGATGATCAACGCATCGTGATATCGCCAGTGCTGGCACAACGCTTCCACCGGATCGCCCTTCGCGCGGATCAGGTCTGTTTTGATACCCGAGCCGGCAAACGCCGTCTCGAACTGTTCGATGGCAGCCGACACCCGCGATTCAAGCAGGCCCAAACGTTCAGCCCGCTTCTCCTTCGCTTCGGCCATACTCACCATCGAAAGAGGTGCCACGTTCGCCGCGGCCTGGCGATCACTTACCGTGATCCCCGTCACCGCAGCTCCGTGACGCACGGCCAGCTCCGTCGCCCGACGAATGGCCACCGGGGTGTAACTGGTACCCGTTAGTCCCAATAAGATTCTGCGGATCATGGCTAGTCTCCTTCAAACACACAACGCCCCAGCCCTTTTCCATACACAGAATAAGTAAAGCCCATACAAAGGACTTCGACTATGTCAAACCGCCAATCTAATTAATAGATTTAATCTATGATTTAGCGACAGGACCAGGAAACAGTCCCAAGTGGCAACCCGGAAGCCCGATTTAGTCTCCGTCTAGGTGACAAATGCCTCCAGATGCGTTGCCGCGCCCCTATATGGGGGCGCGTTTTTCGAGCCTCGAGGCGTGAGTTTCGCGCGATCCAAACTCTCACACCCTCAAGACTCAAGACTGCCTCCTGACACGCGGGTCATGATTTGTAAGTGTTTCTTTGAAAAGTGAATACGATCAAACACCCGGGTAGATACGTCCTGTCAGACCCGGCAACCAGCATCGGGCATGCAAGTGTAGCTGGTGTAAAGGTATAGCGTATCGGGTATGGGGTATAGAGAGGAGGGGCTGATGCGGTGTCTTGTTTGTTTGGCCGATCAGAACCGCCAGGTGAGTTCTGAGTAGACTGAGCGACGGATTTCACCGGCGGTGCCAAATACGCGGTCGACTGTTTCAAGGTGTTGGTTGTCCGAGAGGTTCTGACCCCAGATGCTCAGTTCGAGTTGTTCGGTCGGTCGCCAGGTGAGGCCTGCGTCCACGCGAATGAAGCTGTCTGGCACCACGGTGGTATTGGGGTTGTACTGATCACTGTGGATGTACAGCGCGGTGTTGAATTCCAGATCATCGGTGATGTTGTACTCACTGCGCAACGAGGCGATGTGACGCGGTGTTAAGCCTTCGTAGTTGTCTTCGGAGCCTGCATGGGTGAACAGTTCGTGGAAGCTGTAGCTGCCGATCAGGCGCCAGGTGGATATCGGTTGCCACACCACGCCGAGTTCCACGCCGTAGCCTTCGGCGGACATGCCGTTGTTGTACTGCGGCACATTGGAAATGATCAGGTTATCGTACCGGTTGATGTAGCCGGCGATATCCACGCTGAACGTTGAGCTTGGTGTGAAGCGATAACCCCATTCGATCGCCAGCAGTTCGGCCGCGTCCAAATTTGGATTGCCCGTGGCGAACATTGGCGGTGGTACAGAGTCGAGCAGCACACCGCCATCTTCCGAACGTGAAGGTGTGCGCACCGCACGACTGACTGCTGCCCAGAAGGCATGATGGTCGTAAGGTGTGTAGCTGATACGAATGGTGGGTTGGATTTCCGCACCAGTCCAATCGTTGTAATCAAGCTTCGTGCCGAGTGTGAGGTTCAGTTTATTCGGCACCAATTCGATGGTGTCTTGCACGTATCCGCCGAACTGGCTGAACGTGTCAGAATCATTCGGGAACTGAATCACCAGCGCGAACGCGGGATGCGGGTTGATCACATCATCGGTGGTCGTGCGCCAGTTCAAGCCCCACACCAACTCGTGGCTGGCGATGGATCGAATGGTGTGGCGAAATTCGATGTCCGCGTTATAACGTCGCGTGTTCAGCAGTGTTTTACGGCTGGAGAAATCGAGATATCCCTGCAGCATGATTTCCGACCGGTCTTCAAACGTGTGACTCCAACGCCCCAGTACGTTCCATACAAATACGGCATTCCTGCCCTGGTAACCGATGGAATCACCCGATTCGTGCTGGTCCATCGATGTTAAATCGCCCTGGATGGTCAGGTGGTCAGTTTCGGTGTCCCAATCGGCACGAAACCCGCCGGAACCGCGACGCCATTCATCGTGGTAATCGTTGCCCGTGGCTTGGGAAATCGAATCATCGTACTGATCGAACTTACCGTACACGCGAAACGTGGCGGTATCGTTCAGGCGTCCACCGTAGCGCAGTGCGGTGGAGTTTTGCAGGTCGCCATAACCCAGGCCGGTGTTGAAATACCAGCCCTGGGTGTCGGCCGAATCCTTGGTGGTGATGTTGATCACGCCGTTGACGGCATTCGCGCCCCAGAGCGAACCACCCGGACCACGAATGACTTCAATACGCTCCAGGTCATCGATAACGTAGTCCTGCACATCCCAAAGAACACCGGCAAACAAGGGCGTGTAAACACTTCGCCCATCCATCAACACCAGCATGTTCTCGTTGAATCGGCCGTTGAAACCACGAGCACTGATGGACCAGACACTTTGACTGATTCGTCCGACATGCATGCCGGGCACGAGGCGAAGCAGTTCCGGAATGGACTGATGACCGCTGCGTTGGATATCGCGTTGGGTGATGACACTCACTGCCGCGGGACTGCTTCGCAGCGCATGGCCAGTGGACTTGGTCACGCTGGTGACTTCCATGGCCATCAGGTCGGCAATGTCCATCTCGAACAGATCATCAGTGATATCTTGTTCAGCCGGATCAACTGCAGATGCGTTGCATGTAAGCAGCAGTAGCATCATCAGCATCGGAACGCTGATCCTACGTACACTGAATGGGCTAGCCATGATCCACTCCCGTCGCGGGCATTTAGCCCTTTGGAGCCATACGAAATGACTCAGGAATATTCAACCTTTAACGCCTGTATCGGTTGTCCGGTGTGACGGGTTAACTGCTTGCAATGCCTGCCGTATTACCGGAACCTTGCAGCCTCGCCACGATACAGCTAAGAGTGGGGAGAATATCTGAACGAGACACGACTCATGCCCACCCAAGACCGCCCCAACGTACTCATTATCATCATGGACGACCTGGCCTACGGCGACCTGGCGTGCCACGGTAATCCGTATACGCAGACGCCACACTTAGATGCGCTGCACGATCAGTCAGCACGACTGACACGATATTGCTCCGGGCCGTTGTGCACGCCGGCGCGTGCAGCCCTGATGACTGGGCGTTATCCGTATCGCACCCGCGCGATTGATACCTATTGCGGCCGATCCATGATGGACCCCGGAGAAGTGACGCTTGCCGAACTCATGCGTTATGCGGGCTACGCGACCGGCATCAGCGGGAAGTGGCATCTGGGTGACTGCTATCCGATGCGGGCGATCGACAAGGGTTTCGATGAAGCGCTGGTCCACAATGGTGGTGGCTTGTTTCAACCGGGGAACTTTGGCGACTTCGAATACTTCGACCCCGAGTTGATGCACAACGGTAAGCTGACCAAGCACAAGGGCTACTGCACCGACATCTTTACCGACCATTGCATCGACTTCATCACCCAGAAGCGCGATCATCCATGGTTCTGCTACTTCGCGACCAACGCACCACACACCCCGATCGTGGTGGCAGACGAATGGCGACAATGTTACCTCGACATGGGGTTGCCGGAGAAAGAGGCGGGCCTTTACGGCATGGTGGATAACATCGACATGAACATCGGTTGTGTGCTGGCGGCGCTCGATCAACACGGCATGCGTGAGAACACGATTGTCGTTTACACTTCCGACCATGGCCCATGTGGTTCGGCAAGCACCAATGGCGAATATCGCTTCAACTCGAACCTGCGCGGCGGCAAGGGCACAATGTATGAAGGTGGCATTCGCACGCCATGCTTCTGGCGCTGGCCCGGGAAGATTCAACCCGGGGCGATGGATCGCGTGGTGAATCCGATTGATTTTCTGCCCACGCTCGCAAACGTTTGTGATTTCGATGTTCCTGTGGATCGCACGGTCGATGGTATCGATGTGATGCCGCTGCTGACCCGAGAACACCCTGCCGACACCTGGCCCGACCGTGAAGTGTTCATGCAATGGCATCGCGGCGATGTGCCCGAACGATTCCGCAACGCCGCAACCATCACGCAGCAGTACAAGTGGTATCACACGGATGAAGGAGAACAATTGTTCGACGTGTCGGCCGATCCGTATGAACAACAAGACATCATTGCAGGGCATCCTAAAGTCGCAGCTCAACTGAAAACCGCTTACTGCCAGTGGTTCGACGATGTCTCTACCGAACACAGCAACGACTTCGAGCAGAACTACATGTGTCCACCTATCGTGGTTGGCACTGAACACGAGAACCCGACGGTGCTCACGCGCCAGGATGGGCGCCTTTATCCTGATGGTGAAGAAGGCTGGGGAACGCCTTACCCCGTGTGGTGGTACATCAAAGTACCTGAGGACACGGAGTTTGATCTCCGCATCCGCATCCCGGATGATCTGCCCGGCACAAGCACACTCACACTCCGTTGGGGTAACGATGAACACGAAACCAAAGTGACTCCCGGATCGGATTACACCTTCGCCAGCCATCTTCTGACTGCTGGAACCGGGAAGTTTGAGGTTACATTGCACTGCAACGGCGATCATCTCTGCGTATTGAACGTTTGGTTTTATCGCCGCTAACTCCAGGTCGGAACACAAGTTCACACAGACCTGTGGTGCATTGCCAGATCATCAGTCTACCTTTACACACTGACTTCCTAAACTTTTAGTTGACAACCCAACAGGCTGGCGTTAATGTATCGCCATCTCTTAAGCTCTTAGTTAGTCATTCAACATGCGGGAGTACGGGTCATGCCCCGAAAGAATCTGCCTCGACTGACGCCACTTGAAGCGACGGTGATGGACCGTATCTGGGACGATTCTCCGGCGACGGTTCGCGATGTGCACGCAGGCCTGAAAGCCTCAAGGCCCATGGCTTACAACACCGTGCTGACGGTCATGCGCATTCTGCGCGAGAAGGGCTTTCTCAAGTCCAAGCGAAACGGTCGGGCCGACGTGTACGAACCTTGCGTATCGCGAGAACATGTCGCACGACGCAGCGTGCGTGAGTTAATCGACCAGTTCTTCGCTGGATCAGCAGGAGGGCTGGTCAGCGAGTTGCTGGACGGAGAATCACTCAACGAAGATGAAATGCGTGCCATTCGACGCGAAGTCAATCGCAGACTGAAAAATTAACACATTACCGATTGGACGGTGGGATATGACTGAACTCTACAAAACACTCAACACATTCGGCAACTGGCTGTCTGATCACCTTTGGTCGATGAGCATCGAACTGGCGCTGTTCGGTGTGCTGGTGGCCTTGTCGATCACGCTCCTACGCATCAAAAAGCCTGCGCTGCGCCACCTGTTCTGGTGCCTGATTCTCATCAAACCCATTGCGACATTTCTCATTGCATCGCCGGTGTCGCTGTATGGGTTTTTGCTGCCACCTGAACCAGCACCGCTCCCGATCGTGACTACCACCACCGCACCACCAGTACGGATGGAGATGCCTGAACCGATCATGTTCGAGCGCGAGTTCCGCACTGCACCGATAGCACCCAGCACCCCCATCACCACCACTGCACCCACGATCGTCTTGGATCACTACGGCGTGATCGGGCTGGTGTGGATCGTCATTGCTGGTGTGTTCGCGATACGCCTGATCGTGGGTTTCGCTTATGTGAGCTTTCTCCGTCACACGGCCACGATCCAGCATGATGGACCGATGGTGGACCTGCTGCATGAAACAGCACGACACATGGGGTTGCGTCATCACGGTGTACTCGCTTTATCCGATATCACCCACGGCCCGGTACTCGCAGGCATTACCAGACCTATCATCCTCATTCCGCGTCACATCGCCGAAGCGATGACACGGGAACAACTCAAACGCATTTTCGCTCACGAACTGACACACATGCAGCGGCGCGACAATGCGGTTCTGTTGATTCAACGCATTGCGGAAATGTTGCTGTTCTTTCATCCGGTCGTCTGGCTGTGCGGCTGGCAGATGAGACGTGAAGCCGAAGCCGCATGCGATGATGCTGTGCTGCGTCACTTCGAAGGCGCAGAGCTTTATGCAGACAGTCTCACCCGCGTGGCGGAGATGCGAGACGGCCTGACACGTCGTCTGCTGGTGAATACCTTCGCCGCCGCTGAATCAAATCTTGCGAGGCGCATCAAACGCATCCTGCACGGTGCCGCCGGACGCATGACGTTCCGTTTCACCATTGCCAGCATCATCATGTTGATCATCATCGGTTGCGTCGGCTTACCGACCGCTGCCAAACGTAAAACCAAGGAGAACACGGTGGGTACCACGAAGGATATCGCGGCCGAAGTGCGACGCGAAGGCGACAAAGTCTGGGTGGAAGGCATCGCCATCAAACAATCGATTCCTCACCTGAACGACGGCGCGACCGATTCGCAGGTGTTGGCCATCAAACCCCTGCTGGAACACCGCGGCGTGCAGACCGATGTGAACGAGTTGCTTGCTCTTTCCGGCGATGCGTTCAACCTCACGTTCACCCGCAACTGGCACAACAACTACTGCCACCTGGCTCTACCCACCGATGGGCTGACCAACATTGCCCGCGCTTACGGTTACGACGCCCGTTATGAAGTGGCTGGCTTCATCGGGAAGCTTAAGAAAGATGGCGTGGATACGGCGCGTCCGAAGACTTTGGCCATCCTCAAACAACTCTGGGCGGAACTCGATGAAGGTCGCCCCGTGCTCATCGGTGGCGTGGGCGGTCACTGCGGCAACTGGGCGGTGGTTGATGGCTATGATCGGGTGAACATGCAGCTGCGCTATGCCGACACAGTTGACCAATCATCGCGGTGGGGCGGCATCAACGGGATCAACGAGAACACGTTCGGCAGCGATGGTGACGCACCGCTTGGCTTCTGGGATGCCCAGGGCCGCGGGATGATCAACCGCGATCACCCGAAGGTCGTCGGTAATTGGTGGGCGAGTCCCGCATTCATTTTAGGTAAGCGAGCCAGCACCCCCAGCGAACGCGACCGCACCATCGAAGCGCTCAAACGCGCCATCGCTATGTTCACCGCGCCCGAATTCCACAACGGCGATTGGGCCACCGCGGTGTTCGGCGGACAGGCTTACAAGGAATGGGCGGATGCACTACTTGCGCTGAACTATCCCGATGATGTGCTCGACGCTGAGAACCCCAATCGCTACAAGCGGGTGGTGAGAGACCGCATGGTCGTACAAATCGTGCGCGGTCGCACCGCGGCAGCAGACTTTTGTGAGAAAGCAACCGATGCATTGCCGAAAGGTGCAGATCACTTACGCCGCGCCGCCAAGCTTTACCGGGAACAGATAGCCAAAGCCCAACAGGCATTCGCCCCATTCAACAGCATCGCGATCCAGGCTGATGCTGCTCGCAACGCCTGGCTGCAAGACAAGTCCAAGCGTGAAGCGGGCTTCACCGCCATCCATGAAATGTGGAACACCGAACGTGCAGCCGTCAATGCCATCCGCGAAGCGCTTGCCGCTGAAGGGATCACGATATCAGCACAGCCCGCCCCGATTAGCATCAAGGTGTCGGTAGAGCGTGATGGCAAGAAAGTCTGGATCGAAGGCGCGCGCGACATCTTCAATGCACACGTCCGCCAGAAGGACGCCGGTCAAACCGTTCCCTGGGCTGAACGCAGCGACACCTACATGTACCTGGCGCAACTGCGCGTGGCCGGTTACGGCGTCGACTACGCCACGCTGCACGCGCTCGCCGGTTACTCGGGCAGTTTCGCTTACGCACCAAAGCCGAAGGATGACTGGGGCCGCCACTACTGGCCCGTCGCCGGTCGCGATGAACGTATCGCCAACGCCACCGGTTGTCGTGTGAAGTGGCAGCAATATAAGAATGTCGAAGACTACTGGCAGGCGTTAAAACAAGCCATTGATGAAGGTCGCGCGGTGCAAGGCCCCAAGGAAGAGGGCGTGTTATTCATCGGCTATGTGGATGCTGACAGACCCGAAGACCGCAAAGTCATGCCGCTCGCGCTGGTGTTTGTGAAAGATGAATACTGGACCTGGCAGCAGTTCAGTGAATGGCATTCGCGCTTTGGTCAGTGGTTGGGTCACATTGTGGAGCAGGCTGAACCCGGCGACCCGCGCGAATCAGCCATCGAAACCATTCAAACCATGGTGAAATGCGCCTCCGGGAATGACCCGCGCAAGAAAGGCGACAGACCCGTTACCTTCGGCATCGCCGGCGTGGAAGCCTACGCCCGGGACCTGGCCGACATGAACAACAGCGGTGCCCGGGAAGACAAGGGCGGCTACTGGCAAGACGGTTGGATGGGTTGCCACAACGTCTACCCGCAAATCAGCGGTCGCCCCGCTGCCGCGAAGTATCTGCGAAGTGTGGCTGAACATTTTGACGGCGACACACGGAAGCACATCGAAGCCGCCGCCGCGCATTACGATCGCGCGACCGAGTCATGGACAACCTATCTCACGCAACTCGGCGGCCACACGGGTCGCACCGTGCCGGTCGAACACGAAGTGGCCTGGACCACCGCGCAATACCGCAAAGCCGGCGCAGATGCCGTCGCCCAGGCGGCAAAGCATGAACGTTCCGCACTCGGCTCGCTGATGCAGGCACTTGCTGCGGCAGATGTAGATGTACCCAGCGCTGGTGGAGCAAAGGCTCCCGAACCAACACGCAAGATGATCGAAGGCATCAAGCGGCATCGTCTCGTGCTTGATTCAACCCAACCTGCTGCGATGAATCATCCCGCGGGTCTGCTGCTGAGCGCAAAGCATTTGAACCTCGATCATTCACCGGCGTGGGTTTATGGTGCAACAGGTTTCGCATTCGCCATCAACATGCCAACGGTCAAGGTTTGCCCCAGCGGCCCAACCGCCTGGCGCCATGAACAAACCGACTCGCTGGCAACCAACATCGGCCTGGACATCACAAGGTTCTTTGCCCAGCGCAAGCAGGATGGCTTCAAGCAGAAGCAAGAAGAGATGTTCGAACTGACCAGACAAGCGATCGACGCAAACCAATTGGTCATCGGTTGGGAGATGGTGCATCCGGATTGGTATCCCGTGGTTGGTTACGACGATCAGGGCCACTACCTGTTCATCGATCACGAAGAAAAACTGAAATCGGTCCACCATGGTCGCATTGGCGAGATGGATCTTCCGATCGCCATGACACTGGCGGCAAAGCCGTGCAAGCAGGCGGATGACCGGAAGACCGTGCGCGATGTCCTGCACTTCGCACTGGCGTGTGCGGGTAACGGTGCAGGGTTATCCGATGGAAGAACCGAATGGGTCAGCGGGCTGCCGGCTTACCAGGTATGGATCGCGCTTCTGGAAAGTGACAACCCTGAACCCGATGGTTTGGGTCAACACTACAACGCGATGTGCTGGGCGGAATGTCGGGCTTACACCGTTCCGTTCCTTGAAGAAGCGAAAAAGCGTTTGAGCGATGCAAAGCTCAATCCAACGTTCGACCGCGCGATCAAACACTACCAACGCGTCGCCAACCACATGATGAAACTGTATGAACTGTCGCCCTTTGATTGGAGCGACCACCAGGCCGCGACCAGGCGATTCAAAGATCCCGCCACACGTGCCAAATGGGTTGAACAACTCCGTGCCGCGCACGAAGCTGAACGTGCAGGACTCCAAGCGCTGGCCGAGATCGCCAAATCATTAGGCGACAACGAGGCTGACAACCTGTTGGCCACGGCCCTCGCCGCAAAGGCGATTCCAGTGGCCGTAAGCCCTTCGAGCACCGCTGCGCGTAAAAACGGCAAAGTGATCCTTGAGAACGTCAAACGAAACCCCGCGTGGATGGCGCAGATCGGCTGTATCTACGACTTCGTGCAACATCAGAAGCTCGACATCGCAAGGGCCTGGCTCTATGGCGGGAGCGGCTACGCGTTCGCGCTCAATATCCATGATCAGCTATGCCCGAGTGGGCCTACCGCATGGAAGAACGGCGGCGTCGATCGGCTGTGCGAGAACGTGGGCGTGAAGCCGAACGCGCTGCATGCCTGGAAGAACAACAAGGACTTCGCTGACAGACAGCGTGAGGCATTCGAACGTGTGAAAGCCGCCATCGACGCCGGCCGCCCCTGTACCGGGTGGGAACTGGATGTCCCCGAGTGGTACACCATTGTCGGCTACGACGATCAGGGCAACTACCTGTTCAATGACTTCGACGGTTCGATCAAATCGAAGAAGCACGACACGCTCGCCGTGACAGGCATCGGCTGGTTAGGGATGATCTGCCCGACTGCGGTGAAGCCGACGGATGACCGAACCATCGTGCGCGAAGCGCTGCGTTTCGCATTGAACAACGCTGCCGGCAAGCACAAGGGCAATGGATATCACGCCGGCCTGGCCGGTTACGAGGCGTGGATCGCAGCGATCGGCGTAGCATACGAGGACGACCACGACGGCTTCGGGCATGGCTACAACACGCATGCCTGGGCCGAATGCCGCGGCTTCGCCCCGTCGTTCCTGCAGATGGCGAAGGACCGACTGGATGACGAGAAACTCGATCCGCTGTTCGACCGGGCCATCGAGCATTACCGCGTGGTGGCCAAGGAACTGGAGGCCATGGCCCAAGCGTTCCCGTTCGATCCGGAGAAGGGCGCCGAGATGCGCGAGCGGTTTCAGAAAGGATCGGTCCGCAACGCGGCGATCGAGAACCTGACCACCGCCCGCGATGCCGAGCGCGAAGGCCTCAAGGCTTTGGCTGCGATCGCCACGGCGCTCGGTGATACCGAAGCCGACGCCCTGATGTCGAAGGCGTTGAGTAACACGATTGCGAAGCCTGCGGGCCTGACCAAACTCGACGGACTGGAATTCCCCAAGTGGTCGATCAGTTACCTCGGCTGCTTGAGCGCCTGTGCGGATTACCTGAAACACGACGTCTCGCGTCCCTGGTTGTACGGCGGAACGGCGCATGCGTTTTTCATCAGCATCAAGCACAACGTCGACCTTGAAACAGTCACCGCGTGGGACAACCGTTCACTGGCTACGCTGGCGAAGAACCTGGGGTTGAAACTTGAGGGCATCGGCAAGTGGAACGATGGCTCGCCGGAATTCAAAGCCCAGCAGGCCAAAGCGTGGAACTTCGTGCGTGAAGGCATCCGAAACAATCAGCCTTGCTTCGGCTGGGAATTGAAAGCACCTTTCGGCGACTTCTGGCTCATCACCGGTTTCGACGATGTGGGTTATCACTACCAAGGTTGGCAAACCGGCGGCCCCACGCCCTGGCAAAAACTTGGCGCCCAGTTTATCCCCAACCTGGAAGTCTACCGCGTCAGCACCGGGCTACGTGCAGACGATGCCACCACCGTGCGTGACGCACTGGTGACGGCGATCAAACAGGCCCAAGTCGATTGGGATGCCGGTCACGTCAAGCACGGCTATCGCTTTGGCCCTACTGCTTTCGACGCATGGGCGCACGCACTGGAAACGGGTGTCGCCAAGCGAAACCATCACGCTTACAACGCCAAAAGTTGGCACGAATGCCGTGAAATGGCGGTGAAGTTCCTTGTTGAAGCGAAGGGCAAACTGCCGGGCAAAGCAGATGCCGCATTCGATCAAGCCATCACCCAATACACCGTGGTGCGGGATAAGCTGGCTGCGGCCATCAAGCTCACACCGATTGACAACAAACTTGGCTGGGGCGATGAACCAAAACTGAAACACACCGATGCCGCCAAACTCATTCGTGAAGCCGGCCAAGCCGAACGCGAAGGGCTGAAAGCCCTGGCCGAAATCGCCAAAGCGCTGGGCAGCAAGAAAACCGACACTCTGCTTACCAAGGTGCTGAGCGCAACATTCACGCCACCAACCGAAGGAACACACACCGTGGCCACCGCATCCCCCATCGTCTATGACAAGCGTGTTGTGCTGGAGAACGTGCCTCGCCCATGGGCTTCCTGTAGTTCGCTGGCGGTGCTGGCTGCATCCTTGAAACATCGTGGGGAAAACATCAGTTACACCTACCTGATGGGCACGAGCAGCCGTGCGTTCCGGTTTCAGTTCAGTTGGTGTCCTTCCGCACCGCATGCCTACATCGGGTTCAATTGCTGGAAGCCTGCGCTGAAGGCAGTGGGTTACGAAAGTCAGTCGTTGGCTGGCACGCATGTCATGACGCAAAAGCCCGCCGCCGAAGCCACGCCGGAGCAACAGGAACAAACCCGCATTGCCGTGAAGACTGCCATCGATGCCGGGCAAACCGTCATCTTCGGCAGCGAGGAAGACGCACTACTCATCGGCTACGAACCGCCCAGCGAAGCCAACCCCACCGGCTGGATCGCTCGGCCCGGTCCGCTTGGTGGTCCCCCACCCAAGGACGAACCTTACAGCCAGCCTGTCAAGAAAATGCCGTGGGGTTTGTGCACCCTGAACAAGACAAGTGAACCCATGTCGCGACGTGATGCGGCCATGTGGGCGATCGAAACAGCAGTACTTAATGCCGAACGTGGCTTCGCGCCACCCGACGGCCCCAGTATCGGTTTCGCCGCCTGGCAGAAATGGATCGATGAATTATCCACCGACAAGTTCAATGTCATCATCGATCACCAGATGGCGGTAAACAAGAAGCAGGGCCGCGAAAAGAAACGTGGCGACACCATGTGGAGTTACTGCCTCGGCAACGCCTGGTGCTATGAGAACCTGCACTTCGCCCGATACGAAGCGGCGAAGTACCTGCGTGACATTGCCAACGACATGCCCGAAGCCATGCGCCCGCACCTGCTGAAGGCCGCTGATGAGTACGACCAGGTGAAGAAAGCCCTCGTACCCGAGAAGGACGACTGTTTCACCAAGATCGCGCCGTATCCGTGGAGCATGAAAGACATTCAGGCCGAATGGACCGACGCCCTGCGCGATCGACAACGTCAACTGCTGATGAACGCGCTACCGCACGAGCGTGCGGCCATCGATGCGTTGAAACAAGCCATCACAGCCCAGGAAAAAAAGGAAGCCTGATTGCCTGCGCTGCGCGATAATTCCGTACCGAACCTCACCCGCAGGTGGTGCCGTGGTGGCTCATCATCACCACGTGGTCGCCGATGTCGCGGGCCAGATTATGCGCCACCATGTTGCACTTGGCCTTGAGAATAAAGTAGATGTGTTTCGGGTGATCGCTGAGCGTTTCGTAGTTGCCCTGACCTTTACTGATGACCAGGTCAGCCGCGTCGAACGCTTCGATAAACTGCGGTGAACAATCGTCAAGGATTGTGCCCGGAGCGTCGGAGCCGTTGTCGATCACGTTCACCAACTCAGTCAGACCCACCATCTGGGCGTCTTCGATCAACACATCATTCAGGATCGGCCCACCGCGCACGGCAAGGGTGATGCACTCGATCGGCATGCGTTCAATCAACAGGCGATCGAACACAATCTCGCCAGCGTTATCCGCCAGATACAGAATCCGCTTCGCTAGATTCACCGCGTGCCAGAAACCTTCAGCCGACCCATACAACGGAAGTTCCATGGCTTCGTCTATCGCGACGAGCACTTCCTCTTCGGTGAGTGATTTGCCACCGATACCAAAGTCGATGCAGTTGCCCGCAATGGCGTAACGCAAGGCGGTATCATCCGGATGGTCTGCCTGCTCGATGCGTTTTCGTACCTGTGGCATGAGGTCGAGCGCGAAGCGGTTGAATTGTTGCTTCACCTCGTAATAGAGATCATCCACGCCAGTCATCTTGCGAACCAGTCGATGAATCTGCTGCGCAATCGCGGGTGGTGGATGGGTAAGGTCGACCCCACCCGCCAAGGCAAACACTTCACTGGTGATTTGCAGGTGAAGTTCTTCGTCATCGGTGACGAGTCTGGCCGCACCCAACGCCTGCTTCACAAAGCACGGCACGCATTCTGCACTACAACGCATAACAACTCCCGCACACAGAAGGCTGAAGGCGAAACACAAATGGTCCCTCGGTCACCTGTGCCTTCACATTCCCCTTGCGATGCATCATACGCACGGAATGTCATGTCGTCATCTTGAGATAAAGTCGTGGCAACACATCGGTCAGTTGCGTCATGTCCTCCAGTATGACGAACCGGTGATGCGGAAACATGATTTCCAGGTCTGCACGGCTGTTTTCCTGCGTGCTGACGCACACGATGTGCATGCCACCGCGCTCAGCTTCCTGGCAGGCCATCCGCACATCATGCTGGGCGTAACGGGTAACCGGGTCGTAATCCGAATCCTGTGGCTTACCATCGGTGATGGTGATGATGATCTTCCGCCGCGCAGGGTGATCTCGCAGCTTTGTCTGCGCATGACGCAACGCCACACCGATGCGCGTGTTGGCCATGGGATATGCCGCCGCCAAACGTTTTTGCGCGGCCTCTTTGTATGACTCATCGATGTCTTTGTAGATGAAGAAGTCGCAATTCTCGCGTCCGTTACCGCTGAAGCCATAGATGGCGAAGTCATCACCAAGCGTACCGACACCTTCAGCCAGCAATACTGCCGCATGACGTTGCAGATCGATGATGCGCTTATCACTACGGAAGTTGGTTGATGTGCGTGTTGTGGCCTGCGCGCGTTCAGGGTAAGCCGCGGTTGAACCTGATACATCGATCAGCAGCGCCACCGCCAGATCGCGCTGACGGATGAATGTCTTTTCATAGAAATCGATGCGCGGGTTGGGGTACTCCTGCTTGAGCGCAAGGTACTCAACCAGGCGGTCGATGTTGATTTCATCGCCGTACTCGAGGTACTTCTCTTTGCGGGCAAGTTCTGGTTGCAAGCGTTCAAACATGCGACGAACATTCTGAATCTGTTGTTGCTCATCTTCATCCGGCGACAGCTGCATCGCATGTTTACTGCTGGGGTAATGCTCGCGCAGGAAACACCAATTGCGATAGTAATCGTTGAGCGCCTGGTTCCATTCAGGATAGGCGTAGTCGGCCACGTCATCAGGTTGGTCCTGCTCCTGCGCTTCGCCTTCCGCGGGAGACGGCGTGCCAGATGGCGTGGTCTCTTTCGCTTTGTCTCCTTTTGCATCCTTCCCCTTCTGACGGATCTTCTTCCCGGGGGCGGCATCGCCAGGCTCAGAGAAGTACTCAAAATCAGGGAAAAACGGCAATGCGGGAACCGGAGCATCGAGCGTGAGTTCAAGCGCACGCGCGATCGTTACGGTGTCGGCGATGGATTGTAATTGTGCGGCTGCCTGATGAATGCGTGCAGTAATCGATCCGGACCTGCGCTGCGCTTCGGCCCGGCTTGGGAGGAGCAGGCAGTCAAGAAGTAACTGCTCGGTTTGGTTACGCGGAGGGCAGGCGCGTGTCCATTCATCGACACCGAAGTCGATCAACCTTCGCGCCCCCGGAAGGTGGCTGCGCAGGTAATCCATGATGCGCACGATTTCGATCAACGTCACCCGCGCAGCAAGCTCACCATCGTGCTGCAACCATTGGGTGATCGTCGGGGCATCAGGCTTACCCTGGATCGTGGTGAAACTGTTGAGCTTCAGTGACGCAGCACAGGTCAACACACCAAACCAATAGACCGATTCGTTACGCGCCCTGGTTTCGTACTCGCGCACACGGCCGGGCAAAAACAGGTGATCGAGAAAACAAACCATCCGGCAATTGCGCTCGACGAGATAATCCACATCGAGTTGCGATAGATCACCGAGTCGAACCGGTCGTCCCACAATGGCGCGGATAAATCGACCGAGCCGGTCGGACAGATCATCCAGTCGCGCTTCGCATGACAGATGGCGCACAAACGTATGGGCACTGTCAAGTCGTAACGCGGCAAAATCCTGCGCGGTTTTCGGTCGATCATGATGAAGCTTGCGCAATTCGTTGATGAAGATCTGCACCTCGTGGCTGTCGAGATGGGTGATCAGTTCAGCATAACCGTGCATGAAGGCCTGCGCGAGATCGCCATCGGTTTCACGTAAGGTGCGGGCGTGGCTGATCAGGTCGCGCACACGCTCGGGGGTGTTGCCAAAGCCACCCCTGCCCCACAGGCGAAAGTACTGCAGGGCGTAACTGAGCCGATCATCCGCTAACTCGCGACCGAGTTCGCAGAAGTCTTCAAACACCCCCGGCAAATCAAGCAACCACCGAGTGCGTTGATTCAAAGAGCCCAGAAATTCCTTCAACACATGATCGAAGTGCGGCCCGCTCTTGTGGCGCAGCAACCTGAAAAAAGTGTCCGTCACTTCGCGTCGTTCCGGGCCGATCTGACCGTCACGTTCCAACCCTTCAATCGCGCGGGCAAACATCTCGCGGTATCCCCAGGTGATACGCGAGAGATCGAAGTCGGGCTTATTGTCAGACTGGTTCATCAGTTGATCCGTTAATCAGTTGGCCCGTTGAACAGTCAGCATGAGTTACAGACAGTGACTGATGAACTGATTCACCGATCAACTGATGAACCGCTTACGCCCCGTGCTCAGTCTTTTCTTCTTCCAGCATGTCACCGAAGTAGAGCTTGGCGATGTCTTCCACGGAATGGATGATCTCCGTTTCGTCAGACAGCGTTTGGCTGATGGCCACGGTGATGGCGGTGGGTGCATCGAGGCCGGACTTCATCAGCCGTGCGACATACACCAGCAAGCGACAGCTGACACCTTCATCCAGGCCGAACCCTTTCAATGAACGAATCTGCTTGCCCATCTCCGCGAGTTTGCGGGCATCATCTTCGGCGAGGCCAGTCTCGCTGGTAATGATCTTCACTTCGGTGTCGGTCGAGGGTTGGTCGAAAATCAACGAGCAGAAACGTTGCTTGGTGGAATGCTTTAAATCCTTGGCCACGTTCTGGTAACCAGGGTTGTAGCTCATCACCATCATGAAGTCTTTGTGCGCACGGATGACTTCGCCAGTTTTGTCGACGTAGAGAATACGCCGGTCATCAGTAAGTGAGTGGATGACCACGGCAGTATCGTTACGTGCTTCGACGATTTCATCGAGATAGCAGATCCCGCCATATCGCACCGCAAGGGTGAGTGGTCCATCCTGCCAAACGGTCTGGTTATCTTTGAACAGGAAGCGACCGACGAGATCGCTGGCGGTCAGGTCTTCGTGGCAACTCACGGTGATGAGCGGCAGCTTCAGTTGATAGGCCATATGCTCGACAAAGCGCGTCTTGCCACAACCGGTGGGGCCTTTGAGGATCAAAGGAATCTTCGTGTTGCATGCGTGTTCGAACACCTGTTCTTCATGATCCTGAGGAATGTAGTTCGGTTCCTCGGGTACCATGAATTGTTGAACGATACTCTGACCTTCTGTTTGCTGAGTCATGGTAATAATCACTTTCCGCCGGGCGGTTGCAGAGCAAAAGACAGCGATATTTCGATCGAGCGCGTGCTACCGGGGGCAACCTTCCGGGGCGGCGCAAACAATCAATGTAACACGATTATCAAGTGAGGACGACTAGGTATCGGCGCGCCGGCTGAGAGTCCATCGCAACTCGGGCATGCGAAGCATGCGTGCAGCCATGGCCATGGCCCCCACCCCAACAGTTACGGCGAGCGTCAACTGCAGGATAGCACCCGTGCGGCTGCCTGGTAAGTAGACTCCGGCAAACAGGGAAAGCCCGACCACGAGTGCCATCACACAGGTGGCGATGAGCGTCTTCACCCAACTGATGGTCACGTCACGATCGACCGAACGAATGACATGACGTCGCACCAACCGCAGCAGGATGACCGTTTGAATCGTCGCACAGATTGCCGTCGACCATGCCAAGCCTGCAGCGCCAAGCGGCCAGATCAACAACAGGTTTAAAACAATGTTCAACCCCACCATACCTATGGCCACGCGCGCCGGTGTGGCCGCATCATGCTTCGCATAGAACGCGCGGGTGAGAATCTGATTCATGCTGTACGCCCACACGGCAGATGCGTACCCGAGCAGCACCCACGCCACGCGCGACGCATCACCGGCTTCCACCGCACCACCTTCAGCGTAAATGGCTACCGCGAGATGATCGCGCACCAACATCAACCCCACGCTGGCGGGCAAACCGATGAACATGGTCAGGCGCAGGCCCTTGCGCAGCAGTTCCGCGAATTTCGTTACATCATCGGCCACGCGGCTGAGCGCGGGGAAGATGGCCGTGGCCACCGCAATACCGAACACGCCCAATGGAAACTCATACAACCGCGCGGTGAAACCGAGCACCGCCACCGACCCATGTTCCAACGGCGGGCTGAATTCCCAACCGAACCAGTTGACAGTACTTCCGGGTGCGGGCGATCCGGAAAACAACTTCGCAATCACACTGTCGAGCAAGACGTTCAACTGGAATACCGCCAGTGCCAGCGTGGTGGGTAACCATTGTTTGAACATCGATCGCGCTGTGGTGCGCACCAAGGTGAGGTCGGTGTCGCGCTTGGACAGATCAATGCCAGCGTCGATCATGGTGACCTTTGCCCAGAACACCTGCACCACACCAGCGATGGCGACGGCGGCACAGATCACGATGGCGATCAGTACCGGATTGCGACCGTTGGTAAACAGGTATGCTGTCACTGCGGCAATGATGATGCACACGTTCAACAGCACCGGCGCGGCGGCGGGCATACCGAATCGTTTATGCACCTGAAGCATCGCGCTGCATATCGCCAACACACACACCAACGGCATGTACCAAACGGTGAGCGTGGTCAGAATCGCGATCAGCATCCAATCATCACCAACATCCGATGCGAGCGCCGCCAGCGCGACCAGCCCCACGCAGATCAGCAGTGCCGTGATGCCCAGCACGCCAAACAGAATGCGCAGCGTCAGCCGGGCGAACTGTTGTGCGACAGTAGCGTCCTGCTCGTTCAGTTTGGCGTATTGTGGAATGAATGCGGCCGCCATCGCCCCTTCACCGAACAGCCGACGAAACAGATTCGGAATCATGAACGCGATGACGAACGCATCGCACACCCACCCGAAACCCAGAGTGTAAGCCAGTGCGGCATCGCGCGCCAGGCCGAAGCATCGACTGAACAACGTCAGGGCGGAGACGATCTTTGCATGATGCACGAACGAATCACTGGGGTGCAAAAGAAGTCGCCAGCCACTGTAGAGCAGCGTGCCGATGACCACACCGATGGCGGAGGCAATCAGGTCACCAGTGTCCCAGTAGCGGCCGGGCACGAACGTTTGGGTGAATTCATCGAGCGGCACGTACAGCAGCACGATCAACACCATCAGCCAACGACGCCGGGCAAACGCTGCCGATGCAAGCATGACCAGACCAGTGAATGCGATGACATGCAGCCACTTGTCCAGGCCGAGTACGACCACGTTGTTATCGCCGAGGCTCAACCGTGGCCAGTGCGTACCGACCGCCAGGGCGATCCAGTAGAGCGCGAGCATCGCGCGGAAGATGGGGGCAGTGCGATTCACGCGTCAGCCGGTGGCGCGGGGGCTGGTGCAGGGGAGGAAGTGGTGTCG
>JANQFT010000488.1 GCA_028277685.1 Phycisphaeraceae bacterium | reverse complement strand
CGGTGTCACCGACGACGGCGGCCTTGTGGGCTTCGGAGCCCTTGCCGCCATGCTCGCCGGTTTCGATCAGCTTCTTGGCGTTGTCCCAGGCGCCGCCGGCGTTGGCCATGAAGACCGCCACCGCGTAACCGCAGCACAGGCCACCGACCAGCAGACCCAGCACGCCACCGACACCGAGGACCAGGCCCACGATGATCGGAGCGCTGACGGCCAGTAGCGTCGGCAGAACCATTTCCTTCTGGGCACCGGCGGTGGAGATGGCCACGCACTTGGCGTATTCGGGCGTGGCCTTGCCTTCCATGATGCCGGGGATTTCCTTGAACTGGCGACGCACTTCCATCACCATCGCCATGGCGGCGCGGCCCACGGCCTGCATCGTCATCGCGGCAAACACGAACACCATCAGCACGCCAGCGAACACACCGATCAGCACCTTCGGGTTCATCAGGGTGACGTTGTAGAACGTCATGTAGTTCTCAAGGCCAGCCTTCTGGCCCGTGAACGCCGCGGCGGTCGCGTCCTTCACAAAGAACTGGTTGGTAGTGACGTTAAGCGATTCGCCGTTGGGCAACATCATCGGCACGCCGCCGCCACCCTTGGCTTCGAACAGAGAAACGACCGACTTCTCATCGTCTGCCTTGCCACCGGGTAACGCGATGCCATACTTGCCGTATTTCGACTTGCCGGTTTCTTCATCGGCATCGAGCACGATCAACTTATAAGGCGCACCGTCGACATCGACAGCGGTTTCGTAAGCCGCGGCCACTTCACGGTGGATGCCGACGCGAACCTCTTCAACATAAGCAGCCAGCAGGGCGAGTGCGGTGAGGGCGGCCGAACCGATGGCGAAGCCCTTGCCGATGGCGGCAGTGGTGTTGCCGAGCGAGTCGAGCGCGTCGGTACGTTCACGCACCTTCGGGTCGAGTTCGGACATTTCCGCGTTACCACCGGCGTTGTCGGCGATGGGACCGTAGGCGTCGGTGGCGAGGGTGATACCGAGCGTGGAGAGCATGCCGACCGCGGCGATGCCCACGCCGTACAGACCCATCAGCAGGTTCTCACCACCGTTGCAGAGGATGAAACTGAGCATCATGCCCACGGCGACGGCGATGATCGGAATCCAGGTGGAAATCATGCCTTCAGCGATGCCGCCGATGATGAGCGGGCCGGTGCCGGAGACAGCTTGTTCGGAAATCTTCTTGGTGGGCTTGTAGGAAGCGGAGGTGTAGAACTCGGTGCCGTAGCCGATGATCAGGCCGACGATCAGACCGATGGCGACCGCCCAGAAGATGCCAACAGGCAAACCGAGGAACCACACCACGCCAGCTGCACCACCGATCATGAGGATAGACGAACCCCAGATGCCCTTGTTCAAGGCCCACATCAGTTGCTTCATCGAAGCGCCTTCCTTGGTGGAAACCAGGAAGATGCCAATGATGGAAAGGATGATGCCGACGGCGGCCATCATCATGGGGGCGGCGAGGAAGCGGAGAGCGACCATTTCTTCGCCGTGTGTGCCATTCCACAGTGCCTTCATTTCATCACCCATGCTGGCGATGAATTCGTGGCCACCAAAGGTGACGGCAGCCACACCGAGAGCGGCGGTGGCGAGGATCGAACCGCAGTAGGATTCGTAAAGGTCAGCACCCATGCCGGCCACGTCGCCGACGTTATCACCGACGTTGTCGGCGATGGTCGCGGGGTTACGCGGGTCGTCTTCGGGGATGCCGGCTTCAACCTTACCGACGAGGTCAGCACCGACGTCGGCCGCCTTGGTGTAGATGCCACCACCCACACGGGCGAACAACGCCTGGCTGGATGCACCCATGCCGAAGCAGAGCATGACGACGGTGATCGTTTCCAGCGACATGTCGGTGTACATGTAAAGGGCGAAGAACCAGGCGCAGATGTCGAGCAGCGCCAGGCCCACCACGACCAGGCCCATCACGGAACCGGCGCGGAAGGCGACCTTCAAGCCCTTGTCAAGCGATTCACTGGCCGCCTGTGCGGTACGGGCGGATGCGTTGGTGGCAGTCTTCATCCCGAAGAAGCCGGCCAAACCGGAGAAGATACCACCGGTGAGGAACGCGAAGGGAACCAGCGGGTGCTGTACCTTGAGAACAAACGCCATGAAGGCGAGCGCCGCACAAACGACGATGAAGAAGATCGTCACGACCTTGTACTGACGGGTCAGGTAGGCCATCGCGCCATCACGGACGTGCTGGGCGATTTCCTTCATGCGGTCGTTGCCTTCGCTGTTACTCATCATGCCCTTGTAGAACACGACAGCCATGATCAGCGCGAAGGTGGCACAGGCGGGCGCGAGCCACCACCAACCGGGCAGCGGACGGGCGTGGTCAGCATGTTCGGCGACGGCATTCAGGGCATCGGTGGCGGCGGTGGGTTCACCCTGGGCCATGGCGGTTGCCGATGCCAGCAAGCCGATCATGGCGGTGAGGATGCACGTTGGGAGAAGGTTTCTACCCATTTGGACGGAAGCTCCTTGAATAGGGCCAGCGATTCTCAGGAACAGCTCGTCGTAAATGCACCATGAACTCGACGGGCCGTAAAATAAGCCCGCAGGTTAGCGAATCTGGCGATGGCCAGCAAGTGGATGTGGATATCTGAATTATTTGGGTATCCAGGATCGAGTATTTGTGCTCAATGAGCAGGAGTTCACACTTTTGTGCACTATCCTAGTGTAAAATAACGACAAAGGTCATATCGAGATGACTACAACCAGCTCAGAACGCTTGCGGGGGTATGTGAGATTGACCAGAAACGTTCAACACTTATCCAATGGGCGATCTGGTGACCTAACTGTCGCTCTTCGTGATCTAGTTCGCTTATTCGAGAAGTTGGATGTGGATTACGCATTGTTTGGCGCGCATGCTGTAGCAGCGTATGTGTCTGAGCATAGGTCGACTGAGGATATTGATGTTGTAACGTCGCATACAAACATCATCGACTTTGAGGCAGAGGCCAAACACTTTGGATTCACATCCTCTTCAGTTGGACCAGATCGGAAAATCCGGACCTATCGCCATGAGAATGGTGCTCGCATCGATGTCATATTTGATGCTGTCGGCTTTGCAGATCTAAGGCGCGCGGAAAGGTTAGAGATTTCAGGTGTTGGCACTGTTTCTGTTGCTGCTGCAGTTGACGTTGCATACTCAAAATTACGGACCCAACGCAGTGATTGGGGTCGTCGATCGGATAAGCGAATGCGAGATATGGCAGATGTGATCGCGATGCTCAGAGAAAACCCATTCTTAGCTGAAGAATTGCAGCACATGATTCATGCTAGCCATACTTCAATCAGTGTAGAAAGTAAGCAAAATGAGGTGCTGAAAGCACTGCTTTATGCATGCCAAGAGGCGCAAGTTCAGTTAGCTGAGAATGGGCCTGTCTCTGAACCATTGCGCTGGGTTCTCTTGCTCGTAACGATTTTGCTTGCATTGACTGGCGTGGCTCTGCTCATGTGGTATCTAAGCTGATTATTCATTTGCATTGCATAACAAAACCCGAGGACGCTCGGCCTCGGGTCTGTTGCTGGCTGGTGGTGTGTTGGTCTGTTGCGGAAGGAAGAAAAAAGGTCGCGTGTATTCCAGCCGCGCGACCCTGGATTTTGGCGTTTTTTTCGGTCAGTCTCCCCTGCCGAGGTACATCCGTGACCTTAACGCCTCGCCAGAGCCATCCTTGGTCCGACGCTTTGGCGCCCACTCGGGACGCCGCCCCGCATCCTCCCTGCCACCCCTTAGTAAACCACCGCCACCGCATCCTCGATCGTTTCGACCACCTGACGCACATTGAAGGGCTTCTTCAGGTAACCGTCGAATC
>JANQFT010000427.1 GCA_028277685.1 Phycisphaeraceae bacterium | reverse complement strand
ATACACCATGGTAAACCCTCCTGCCTATATCTCACCCTCACCCTAACCCTCTCCCTTGAAGGGAGAAGGGACAGCCCACAAGACAGCCGCGGCTCACGCCGGTAAAGTAATGACATGTCTCCCTGGGTTGGCCGCATCATCATTCTTGCTTTGCTGGCGATCATCGTCGGCCTGCCGGTCGCATGGCGGCCTGAGCGTGAACAGGTCGATCCCGATGCGCTGACCCTGGTAATCGTCACGCCGCATAACGAGCAGATCCGCTATGAAACAGCCCACGCATTCAACGCGTGGCATAAGGCGAAGTTCGATCAATCCGTCCGCATCGACTGGCGCACACCCGGCGGCACCAGCGATATTCGCCGCATCCTCAAGAGCCAATACGCCGCGGAACTCAAACGTTCCCTGGAAGACAGCGACCAAGTCAACAGCGTGGGGTTCGATATGGCTTTTGGCGGCGGGGATTACGAGTTCGATAAGTACTACCGACGTGTCGGTGTCACCGTGCACATACCCGGCGAAAACGATAAGAAGGTGGCCCATCAACTGTCGATCTCACAACCGATCACGTTCAGTAAGGACGAGATCGACCTCGACGCCATCTACGGCCCGAGCGGTCGCATCGCCGGGTCGAAACTGTACGACCAATCCGGCCGCGGTGACGCCAAGCCAGGTGAAAACCCGACGGCACATTGGTACGGCGTGGTGCTCAGCAGTTTCGGCATCGTGTACAACCGCGATGTGTTGAAGATGCGCGACTTGCCCGAACCGACCGACTGGGTTGACCTGACTGACGGCAAATACTTCGGCTGGATCGCGCTGGGCGATCCGCGTCACTCCGGCAGCGTGCGCGTGACGTACAACACCATTGTGCAGCGGTACGGTTTTGAGAAAGGCTTCGCCACGCTTCGTCGCGTGTTCGCCAATGCGCGGTACTTTTCCAGCAGCAGTTCGCAGGTCCCGGTGGATGTAAGCGCCGGTGATGCGGCGGCAGGCATGTGCATCGACTTTTATGGGAGACTTCAGGCCGAAGCCGTGGGCGGTAACCGCGTGGGTTACGTTTCGCCCGCCGGCACCACGGTATACTCCTGTGATCCGATCTGCATCCTCACAGGCGTGCGCGACAAGCCGGGCGATCATCGTCTCACGCTGGCCAAACGATTCATTCAGTTCCAACTCACGCGCGAAGGGCAAGCGGTGTGGTGCTTCTATCCTACCGACGCCATGGAAGCCCCCCCGGAAGATGGATTGGGACCGTTGCAATATGCACTGCGTCGCCCACCCATTCGACTGGACATGTACGAACCGGCGTTGTTCGAACGCATGATCGACCGCGTGAACTACTTCGATGAAGCCGTGCCGATGCCCAAGGGCACGCCGAGCTACATGGGCGTGATCAACGTGATGCTGAGCGCGATGGCGATGGACATCCACGATGAAGTGAAAGCCGCATGGCGAGCGATGTTGAACGAACATGGCCTCGACAAACTGCAAGCCATGGTTGAACTGTTCGACGCGATGCCATTCGAGGATGAAACCGCCCTGTTCGCTGCCGCCGAGCGTTGGCGTGACGACCCCGCCGCCGAGGAAGCCGACCGGCTGGCGTGGACCGCGTTCTTCCGGGAAAAGTACCGGAAGATCGTGGAGATATCGAATCCATAAAGCCACGGCGGGTGGTCGCGGTTTTATCGTGCGAAGGCGTTGACGCGGTCGATGAGTTTGCGGAGGATGCCGTAGTCTTTTCGGGTGGAAATCCAACTGAGGCGATGCAGTTCCAGATGGTCGGCTTCGCCTTCAAGGGGGCCGGTCTGTTCGATGACGCCTTCTTCGATCAATGAACTGAACTCGGTGTTCAGTTCATCAAGTTGATCATCGCTCAGCGGGCGATGGATGCGCAACACCAACTTGTCTTTGACGAACCGTTGGCTGTGGTAGTTGCGGTAGAAGTCGAACACGTGGTGGGCGGCTTCCTTGGTGTCGTCCGTGACAAAATACAGATTCAAATCGTCTTCGCTGATCATGCCCTTGGCCAGCAGATGATCGATCACGTACTGGTGCCATTGTTGCCAATAATCATCGCCGGGGGCATCGACCATGACCAGGGGCACGATGGGGCTCTTGCCGGTCTGGATGAGGGTGAGCACTTCGAAGCCTTCATCGTGCGTGCCGAACCCGCCGGGGAACAGGGCAATGGCATCGCATTGGCTGACGAACAACAACTTGCGGGTGAAGAAATAGCGGAAGGTGATCAGCTTGCTGTCGCCAGCAATGATTTCGTTGGCAGTCGTCTCAAAGGGCAAACGAATCGACACACCGAAACTCGACGGCTTACCTGCCCCACCGTGGCCGGCTTTCATGATGCCATCGCCGGCGCCGGTAATCACCATCCACCCGCGATCGCTGATGCGGCGACTGAACTCTTCCGCGGCTTTGTAATGGGGATGATCCTCCGGCGTGCGTGCGGAACCGAACACGCTGATCTTGCGCACCTCACCGTACGGGCGAAACACCTTCATGGCGTAACGCAGTTCCTTGAGCGCACGGCTGACGAGTTTCAATTCACCCGTGTTCGACCCATCGCGCACAAGCTTGAGTGCGGTGACCATCATGTCACGCACCAACTGCCCATCGAACGATTCAGGGTCAGCCCCCACCTGAGCGATCACCTGATCGAGCGCATCGGTTATTTCAATATCGTGCGGAGATGCCATGCGTGCATGATAGCTGGCGAGCGTCGGACGAACCAGAACTGGCCGCTGCCCCGTTAGTCAGCTCGACGCCGTTTCCAACGCTTGAACTGTTTACGTTCGTGTGGGGTGACGGTGGTCAGTCGATTGTCATCGCTCGCAGTGGGTTGGGCTTGCACCGCGGCAAGCGGAGCGGGCTGGGTCTGGTAACCAAGTGCTGCGAACACGCGCTGGTTGGCGGTCGCTCTGTCGGCAGCATTGGCGGACTCGACCATGGCAACGAAGCTTTCACGCGTCACGTCCTTCTCGCTAAGCAGGTTTTCCAGTTGATCGGCAGAGATACCACGTTTGAATTGCTCACCGGTGACAGCGGTGAGTATTTTCGCCCCGGCATTGATCGGATCGTCCGACATACCCGTGATGACGATCTGCGTGCGACTACCCGACCAGATGCGGCCGGGCTTCATCGAGGAAGTGACCGGCCCCATGATGAGCAGGCGCTGGCCTTGCGCTTGCCGTTGAACCTGCAACAGTCGTTGCCGGGCTGAGTAGCGGTTCTCCATCGCTTCTTTGCGTTTGACGATATAACCCTCGATGCCGGGGCCAGCGATGAAGCTCTTGCCACTCTTGAAGCGGGTGCGGTTTTCCTGATGCTTCTGGTCGCGCAGTTGCGTGAGCCATGCATCGTAAGCTTTCTGATCCTTTTCGTAAGCGGCTTGGGTTGCCGCTTCATCGACAAGGACGACATCGCGCACCACGAAACCCACACCGGGCTTCACCGCTTCGATAATGGCTGATTTGATGTAACCATATTGCCCAGCAGAGAAACCCGGCAACATCTTGCAGTGTGCTTCGGCTTCGGCAGTGGGCGGGACAAGCGTCTCCGGTTTGATCCATTGCTTATCCGCTTGCTCAAAAGTGAGGGTGGTGGTGTTCTCTTTGGTCCACTGGTGCATGTCGGCGTGGTTGCTGTTGAGATAACGTGGCTGATAGCTCGGGCAAGCGTAGAACTGGTCGTTCCACTGTGCAAAGCTGTTACGCACCTGCACACAAGCAGCACGCCATTTTGCTTCGAACTTGGGATCCGTGGTTTGGGCGGAGGCCGCACCGATTAGTGTGAACAGAGCGATAAGCGAAATGGCGTTTCGTGAGATCGACATGGCCTGATTCTCCGGTTTGATATGCAATGTGATCGGCCAGATGCGGTGACTGCTGAAAGGTGAACGCACGGGCGCAGAAAGTGATTGCATGTTTATTGGACGGTTTGGTGCGTACCGCTTCAGCGGTACGCACCGGTGGACGTATCCACAAAAAAAGCCGCGGGCAACACAGGGTTGTCCGCGGCATTATTCTTGTGCAGGTGATACACCCTGCCAACATTTACATGATTAGAAGCGAAGCATGATACCACCGCCGATGGCGTGGCTGTCGCTGCCGTTGTACAGCTCGCCGTTGTAATCGAGGTAGATGCTGAGATTATCGCCGATCAGGGCGTTACAACCGACGCCGAACGTCAGGGCATCGGTATCGGGGTCAG
>JANQFT010000414.1 GCA_028277685.1 Phycisphaeraceae bacterium | reverse complement strand
GTTCGACGATCGATTCACGGAACACCGCTGCTGTCACGTCTTTCGGCATATCAACCAGCACCGGCCCGGGCCGACCGCTGGTGGCAATGTGGAACGCTTCATTGATACGCCGCGGCAGATCGTGAACGTCTTTCACCAGAACGTTCCACTTGGTGCACGGCCGCGTGATGCCGGTGACGTCGGCTTCCTGGAACGCATCGCTGCCGATGGCCATCGTCGCCACCTGGCCGCTGAACACGATCAACGGCGTGCCGTCCATCAACGCATCCTGTAACGGCGTGACGGTGTTCGTCGCGCCCGGACCACTGGTCACCAGCACGACACCCGGTTTGCCACTGGCGCGGGCGTAACCCTCAGCCATGTGACCGGCGCCCTGCTCGTGTCGGCTGAGGATGAAGTCAAAGTGTTCAGAGTTATGGATCGCATCGAACACCGGAAGGATCGCGCCGCCGGGGTAGCCAAACATGTGCTTCACATCGTGCTCAAGCATCAGTTCGTGGAAGGCCTGCGCGCCGGTCATGCCGGTGAAGCGGTCGGTGCGCGGTGCGGTGGCGTAGGTACTCACATCGGTGGATAGGCTGGCAATACTCATGGCTGATCTCGATCTATGGGTGCGGCTGGTCGCCGGGTTGCGGTTTGTTCTAAGCATACCGTGTCGGCACGTACCGACACACTGCGGTAAGCGGAAAAAGGCGTTTGGTTTTGGTCTCGAAGGGGTGCGGGTGCAGCGGCCAGACCGGCCAGAAGACCCGCTAGCGTACAGTAACCACGACAACCGCGACCGCTACGACCGCAGCAGTTTGCAGGACATCGAGTTGGACCGTGTGCTGATCCATGGGGCCGGGAAGTATATCGGATGAATGGAAGATTGCCAAGAGATTTCCGCAGGCATTGAGCCAGCAGGGCACGAAGGCAAAAAGGCAATTTCTGGCGTGTCGCATTCACCCACTCTCCCCCGGGCTTCGTGTATTTGGATGATAAACTTTTGTGGATAAATTGGTTGCGCCATATTCTCCCCAGAATCCCGCTTGTCGGTCTGTCGCGCGGCAGTCGGGCCGCAGAACACCGCATCCGCTTGTGCTGTAAGTGATTACGCATGCGGTATCACGTGATCGACATATCAGCTTTGTGTCCGTACCATCTTTGCTTCCTCCGCAGCGGCGCGGACGCCGCAGCTATGATTCGCGCCAGTTCCGAGTTTCACATCCCCCATATATGGTCGCAGCAACACACCCGTGCGCGTTTTGTAAGGACTTATAGATTGTTTTTGCGAAATTGGGAAAACAGGTAGGACACGAAGGCGCGAAGGGGTGGAATCCAGTAGGTCTGGGCCTGCCCGGACATTGAGGTCAAGACCAGAAGAACCGTGTCGTTCTATTTCCCAAACCTCTTTCGTGTAAGAAGTGGCGTCCGGCAGGCACCGCAGTAACCCGAAGCAATCGTCCGGGGCGGGTCTGAACCTACGCATGCGTTGTGCCCCAGTGCGCAGCTTTAGTCGTCGAGCTGAGCGCGGTCATTCATCCTTCTCTTGTGTCTCTTGCGATTCCTTCGTCCACCCTTTGCGGTGCGCGATGGTGATGGCAGCGCTGGCGGCAGATTCAATAACCATCTCTTCAATGCCTTTGCTTCCGCCGAGTATACCGCCCCAGGCCCACACCTTGTCAATCTTTGCGGCGAGTAGTCGTTCACGTGTGGCGCCGTTTTCCAGATAGACTTCGCCCTTGAAGCCAGCCGCGCCTACGCCGATCAACATCATTCGACCAAATTTGCTGCCGGGGTTGTACTCGGTGATTTTCCCGGTAAGGATCAGTTCATCCGCTTGCCCGAGCGGTGGTTCGTCTACTCGGACCCGACTGAATAGTGGTCCATAGTCGTTTTCCAGCCGCATGGCGACATCGCGGCCAAATTTCACGCATTCGCTCTTGTCCACACCCTTGCCCCACGTACCTGCAGGGTCAGCCACGAAGTCGACCAGCGTGAGCGTTTGATAGTTTGACAGGTCAACATCCTTACCTTCGAGGATTTCCAGATCTTTAGCAGTTGTCGATGACGGCGTGCCACAGCCCACCATGCTCAAAACCAACACGCCCATCACGATCACGCCCAAGGAATGCCGGGAAATCTGCCTCACCATAACTGTCTCCTGGCTTGTAAGAGTTCCACCAACAGCCGCCCGCCCATGCAACGCGGCCAAGAATGCCATTTGCTTGAGTATGAGTTCTCACAGGGAATACTCACCAAGCGGGAGATTATCACGAACATGCCGTAGCGTCAAAAGTCGCGCACTCCACTTTGTGTCGGGGCAGAATCCCACCTGCTCTTTATCGGTTACTACCACTCACTGTTCACTTGGAACGCCTGGATACTGCGAAGGTGATGCGGCGGAGGTAGTTCAGGGCTAGGTGCACAGCAAAAAACACCATGGCCAGCAATAGGCCGCCGATGGCAACGCCAATAGCGGTGATCAGCAACTCAAGGTCTGCATGACGTCGGTCGGGGGAAAGCGCATGCAGGCAGATGACCAGTGCGACTGCCGAATGGGCGACCAAAACAGTGATGCCAACAATGCGGAACAGTGTTTCGGTGATCGTCGGCTTGCGATCGTTGGTCACGTGTTTGACCGGGCGGATGTAATCCTTCTTCGGTTCGCCCAGCGTATCACATTTGGGGCAGGTGAATTCTTCTGCGTCATAAGTGTCTTCGACGACTCTTGTGTAGCCGCATTTTTCGCAGCGCATCTTCTGCATGGGGTCACCTCGCGTGGGGTGACAATACTTCAGCGTGAAGCGCCGGGCAAGGAAATAGTGGCGGGTAGATTTCGCGCAAGCCTCAAGCCTCTACCCCAAGGGCCAGGCCCAAGGGGAGAGGGGATACGTGTTGTGTCCCGCATCAAAAAACGCAGGCCCGAGAGAGACTCGGGCCTGCGTTACGGATTTCATTCTGATGTTTGCGTTACGCGCGCTTCATGCGGCGGTGCAGCAGGATCAACCCGCTGCCGGCGAGCAGGGCCATGGATGCGGGTTCGGGGATGTAGGTGTAGTCGACGGTCACGCTGCCGCCGCCATCAAAGGTGTTGTCGGTGAAGTTGATGGCGATGGCCTGGGGGCTGAACTCCACTTCGTTGGCGGTCAGCGGTGTTCCCACGCCCGATTGGCTGACCAGGCTTGCACCGGTCACAATCGGTGGTGAGGGATCGGTGAAGCGAATCACGAATCCATTGAAGGTGGTGTTGGAGAAGCCGGTCTGAGATGAACCGCCATAGGCGATGACGATGGTGCCATCCGCCACATCCACGGAAACCTGGGAGAACAGCGGATTGAATTCGATGCCGGGCCCAATGATGGAGTTGGCGATGATGGGCTGTCCACCGCCCGTGTTGTTGATGCCGTAACCGGGTTGATCAAAACCATTCGCGCCAGAACCAAACTCAGCGGAAATCGGTTCCCCCACCAGTGAACCCCACGCGGTGGCTGCGGAGAACGTGACAGCCAAAGCGACCACAAGTGTGCGAGTCATAACTCTCTCTCCATAAAACGGGACTGATTAGGTCTACATCGCCACGAGGCAGAACTCCATGTATGAGAATACGTTGCAGTACCGGTAATATCCAGCGGGAAGATGAAAATCGGGTTAGGGGGTTGGGTAGATGCGCGTGAAGGGGGGCGCCGTGATGGTTGGGTGTTTAGGGTGCTGGGTGATTGTGTTTGTGTGATTGTGATATCGTCCGCACACAGCACCACGGACGGATGCTGTGTGGCACCCCGACGCCGCAGGCCCGCGATGCTTGGCGGCCCAAGTTTAGCGCCGTGGCTCCGCCGCGTCGGCCCTCGCCCGGGAGAGAGGGATCGGAAAACGTCGGGGCAGGCCCCGACCTACGGCCTTTCATTCGCGCAAGCCTCATCCTGCTTTGCCAAGGCTACGCAGGACTTGAGAGCCTCAAGCCTATCTCTTGCGGTCGATGTAGTGCGGGCTGTGGCCGTAGAAGACTTCGGCGCTTTCCATCACGGTTTCGCTGAGGGTGGGGTGGGCGTGGATGGCCATCTGCAGGTCTTTTGCGACGGCACCCATTTCGATGGCGAGCACGCCTTCGGCGATGAGTTCGCCGGCACCGACGCCGACGATACCGACGCCAAGGATGCGCTCGTTGTAGGGGTCGAGGATCATCTTGGTCAGGCCATCGTTGCGGCCGACGCTGGTGGCGCGCCCACTCGCCGCCCAGGGGAAACGGGCCACCTTGTGCGGGATGCCTTCGGTCTTCGCCTGCGTTTCGGTGATGCCGGCCCACGCAACTTCCGGATCGGTAAACACCACGGCGGGGATGGCCTGGGCGTCGAACTTGCTCGGCACACCGCTGATGGTCTGCACGGCGAGCCGCGCTTCGTAGGTGGCCTTGTGCGCCAGCATCGGTTGGCCGGCCACATCACCAATGACGAAGATGTGATCGTCATCCGTCTTGCAGGTGTCATCGTGTTTGATGAAACCGTGGTCGTCGACCTGCACGTTGGTGTGTTCCAGGCCGATGCTATCGGCGACGGGCTTACGGCCGATCGAAACGAGTACGCGGTCGAAGGTGCGCTCGGGTTCGGCGATGTCCAGGCCGAGCAGCTTCACTTTCACCTTGTCGCCTTCGATGGTGACATCGGTCACTTTGGTATCGAGCAGAATTTCATCGAGGGTACCGTTGAGTCGTTTAGCGAGGGGTTCGACAAGGTCGCGGTCTGCCCCCGGAAGCAATCCGCCGGTAGCTTCCACGACGGTGACCTTACTGCCGAGCGCGTGGTAGACGGTGCCGAGTTCCAGGCCGATGTAACCGCCACCCACGACGAGCAGAGTTTCGGGCGCTTTGTCGCCAGCGGTAGGCAGGTCGAGCGCGTCGGTGGAATCCCAGAGCAGTTCGCTGTCCATCGGCCAACCGGGAATGGTGGTGGGCACGCTGCCGGTGGCGATGATGGCGTAATCAAATTCAACCGTTTCGGTGGTACCGTCTTCTTTGGTGACTTCAATCGTGTTCGCGCTGGTGAATGCGCCGCGACCGATGATGAACTTCACTTTGCGTTGTTTGGATAACGCGCCAAGGCCACCGGTGAGTTTACCGACGACTTTGTTCTTCCAGTCGCGCAGTTTATTGATGTCGACGGTGGGTTCGCCGAAGCTGATGCCGATGTTGGCCACTTCGTGCGCTTCGTTGATGACCTTGGCTGCGTGCAGCAGGGTCTTCGAAGGGATACATCCCTGGAACAGGCACACGCCGCCGGGGTTGGGTTTCATGTCGATGAGGGTGACGTCGAAACCATGGTCCGCTGCCATGAACGCCGCGGGGTAACCACCGGGTCCGCCGCCAAGGACGGCGATTCGTTTGTTCGTTGTTTCAGACACGTCTTGCCTCGTGGGTTCGTTAATTCGTTAACTCGTTAATTCGTTAATTCGCATGAAGGTCTTGGGGCGTGTGCCGAGTTAACCAGTTAACGAATTAACGAGTTAACGAAGCTACATATTCATAAACAACGGATTCTCACACGATTCAACGATGCTGCGCAGGAAGCGGGCGCCGTCGGCACCGTCGACGATGCGGTGGTCGAACGACAGACTCAGCGGGCACATGAGGCGAGGTTCGAACGATTCGGTTTCCTCATCCCAACTGGGTTGCTTCTTCGCGCGGCCGACGCCGAGGATGGCGACTTCAGGGCTGTTGATGATCGGGGTGAAGTGGCCGATGCCGAGTCCGCCGAGGTTGGTGATGGTGAACGTGCCACCGGACATTTCATCGGGGGTGAGTTTGCCAGCTCGCGCTTTCTCGGCAAGCTGACCAAGTTCGACCGCCAGTTCAACGATACCCTTGCTGGTGACATCGCGCACGACGGGTACGACCAGGCCGCGTGGGGTGTCGGCCGCGACGCCGATGTTGAAGTAGTTCTTCTGGATGATCTCTTTGGCATCCATGTCGATGGACACGTTGATCTGCGGGTTCTGCCGCAGGGCCATTGCGACCACCTTCAAAAGGATGGCGGTGATGGTCAGTTTGCCGCCGGCCTTTTCCGCGAGCTTGGCGTACTTGAGGCGAAGCTGTTCAAGGTCGGTGATATCAGCATGATCATGCAGCGTGACGTGCGGTGCAGTCCAGCCGAGTTCCATGTGCTCGGCGGTCTTCTTGCGCACCATGGACATGGCACTGCGCTCGGTCAGTGGT
>JANQFT010000333.1 GCA_028277685.1 Phycisphaeraceae bacterium | reverse complement strand
AGTGCACAATCTCCGCCGCGTCGACCATCTCGCAACCCAGCAGAGCCGCCATGATGTGCCCGTTCAAAAACTCACCGCGGCTGGCGGCGTAGTCGGCCGAAGCACCATCACGAATATCATCATGCGCCTTGTCGAGCGCGGCAGTCAGGTCGAGGTCCAGCTTAAGCTCAGCGATGATGCCGTTATATCGATCGCGAATGCGATCGAACGTTTCGGTGAACGCGACCTTCTGCTGCGCCGAAGCGTGGCACAGGTAAAGAAGGTCGGTCACTTTCTGGTCATCATCCGAACGCTTGCCGGGCGCAGACGGCACGATGTACCGGCGCTCCGGATCAGCCTGGATGATCTGCTGGGCCTTGATGAACTGACCGCTGTTGGCCAGGCTGCTGCCGCCAAACTTGCAAACTTTGATCCCCATCGCGGTATGATCCTTTACAACCAATCTCGTGGCCGGGCAAAGAGCGACTACTTTACCGTTCAGCCGCGACCAATGCCACAATCGTCGTTTCCAACGGGATTAATCATCAAATTTTCGGGTGACTGGTCCCATTTTTCCTGCACCCGGCGATGGTGTCAGTCGTATGATGAATACAGCTAGGTGAGGCCACCCGTCCGTTCCCCCCCGACCGGCCTCACCGTGGTGCCTCCGCAAAGAGGTACCCAGCCGTATGGGTCTCTCCCCCCAGGAGGCTCATGCAGGACGCCTGGATGTCCCCTACCAGGCGTCCCTTTCGAGTTGTGCAGGTTTTTCACCGCAGCGCACGAACGATGCGCTGCGGTTGTTATGCGCGGGGTTGTATTCATAACCGTAGAGGTTGCGGAGAAAACTCGACAGGATGAACGGGATTGTTGAATCAGAACATCCAGTCAATCCTGTTCATCCTGTCTACTCCCAGTATTCCTCGCGTTTCTGTGGTGATTCCGCATTCACTCCGCCTGCTTGATCCAACCTCCACCCAACACACGGTCACTTTCATAGCACACTACCGCTTGTCCCGGGGCGACGGCGTGTTGCGGCTGATCAAACGTAACGCGCAATTCATCATCACCGGTGGCTTGAACATGGGCGCCGATGCGCGGCGCGTTGTAACGAATCTTCACCTTGCATGCGATAGGCTTGGCGCGTGGTGGATCGACCAGCCAGTTGGTTTGATCTGCGGTGAGTGTTGTACGTGCCAGCGCCTCGCGCGGGCCGATGGTCACGGTGTTGTGTTCCGCGTTCTTGTCGACCACGTACACTGGGTAGCCCATCGCCACACCCACGCCGCGACGCTGGCCGATGGTGAAATGCTGATGCCCATCGTGCTGCGCGATGGCGTTGCCATCCACATCCAGTACATCACCCGGCTGGGCACTACCCGGGGCCCTTTCACCCACCACATCCATGTAGTTGTTCGATGGCACGAAACAGATTTCCTGGCTGTCCGGCTTATCGTGGACAGGCAAACCGAATTCAGAGGCGAGCGTGCGAATCTCTTCCTTGTGATACCCGCCGATCGGCAGCAACATGTATTGCAGTGCATCACGCTGCGCACCAAAAAGCACGTAGCTTTGATCCTTCTCCTCATCCACGCCGGCCAACAGCGCCGGCTCACCCGCTACCTGCTCCAACCGGGCGTAATGACCACTCGCCACCCACTGTGCATCAATGCTTTTCGCATACTCTGCCAACTTGCCGAACTTCAACCAGTCGTTACAGCGCACACACGGATTGGGCGTGCGACCGGCGTTGTACTCATTCACGAAGTAATCAATCACGCGGCCGAAGTCGTTTTTGAAATTCAACACGTAGAACGTGATGCCGAGTTGGGCTGCGACAAGTTGGGCATCCTTCGCATCGCTGATCGAGCAACACCCCTGGTGGCCGATCTTCACGTTGCAGGTTTCATCGTCGGCTTCGTGCAAGCCCTCGGCAAGCGACTCACCGGGCGTCCCCAGGCGCATGAAGCAGCCGACTACCTCGTAACCTTCGCGCTGCAGCAGCGCCGCGGCCACGGATGAATCCACGCCGCCACTCATCGCCAGAAGCACTTTGCCTGTTGCCTTCGCCATGGCATTATCATAGTTTGTGTTTTCTACCCCGGCGATGCATGTTCATCCACGAACGAAAGGGGAAGCACATGAAAATACGCACCACATCTCGTTTCGTTATAGACCCCGCGTAACAGACTGCGGGACACTCGTATCATCTACAGTTCTGTGATTGGGGTCACAGCAAGTTTTTATTGTTGCGCATCGCGCAGCAGAAGCTATCCCTTTGCACAGGATTCTATTCGATGCAATTCCATGAAATAACCCATGAGAATTTCCTTCAAGCCATCCAACTGCGTCCAAAGCGAACACAATACCGCTTCATCTGTCGTGAGGCCGTGCTCTATGCGATCGGCAGGGCCTACACCGCCATCCAACCAACCGATGCCATGCCGTTCGTGATCTCTTATAAGGAGCGATACGTCGGCGCCATTCGTCTGCGCTACTACGGTCATGGTGTAGGTTTCTCCACGTTCTTTATCGACCGCAAACATCAGGGCCGTGGACTTGGCCGACTCGCGCTGGAGTATCTGGTCGAGTATGTTCGAGAACACTTTCCTTCCGCCGAGGAAATCGAAACGTGCGTGATACCCGACAACACGATGGCACGTCAGCTCTATGAAAAGCTCGGCTATGAGTACACCGGGGTTGTGAACGCCGACACCACGATGGATATGGAAATGAAGATCTGATCGTGCTGTGGCCTGCATGAGACGTTAAAATCCAGCCATGCTGATCTACGCCGGGATTGATGAAGCAGGCTACGGACCGATGTTCGGACCATTTGTGGTCGGCCGCGCAGTGTTCAGCGTGGCCGACCACAATCCTGATGCTCCGCCAGACATGTGGGAAGCGTTGGCGAGCGCGATTTGCCGCACCAGGTCAGACAAAAAACGACGCATCGCGGTGAACGATTCGAAGAAGTTGTACACGCCGAAGTCCGGCATGAATCATCTGGAACGCGGTGTGCTCGCCTTCGCGCGACTGGCTGACCTCGACACGACCAACCTCGACACCTGGCTGAACGCCATCGGCAGCGACGATGAGTGCCGCCTGCCCGATCTGCTGTGGTACGACCATCGCGACGAGTCAACCGACCTGCCGGTAACACTGGATCAACCGCAAATCGATATCGCGCACAGCCAACTGCGTCGGGCGGCGG
>JANQFT010000318.1 GCA_028277685.1 Phycisphaeraceae bacterium | reverse complement strand
TTCTGGCAAAGTTGGAGATTTTCTCTTGAGGCTGCGGCACAGCTCGATAAAGTGGCGCGCTTTGTGTAAGTCAACGCCCGTCGCTCGACGGGGGAGTCGTCCGAATGTCCCGCTCGACAACACAGAGCACTGCCCGGCCGAACGACCGGGTGCGCGGCGATCAGTTGCGCCGTTCCATGATGCTGCTGATCAGTGCGTGGGGCTTTGGTGCAGCCTGGATGTATGCCACCACCGGCGCGGTGCAGACCGAATTCGCCAAGAGCATCGGCTTAAGCAACTTCGGCTTCGGTGTGCTGGCGGCGTTGCCGTTTGCTTCGGCGTTTCTGCAACTGCCGGCCAGCGTGATGATCGAGCGGCTGGGGCATCGCAAGTTGATCCTGATGCTGGCGGTGATTCCCTCGCGCCTGTTGTGGTTGTTATTGGCGGTGCTGCCGTGGGCGCTGCCAGCCTCGTGGTGGACGCAGGGGATGCTGATCATCGTGGGGGTGGCGTTGGCGTTGGGCCAGTTCGGGGTGCCGGCGTGGTTGGGTTGGGTCGCTTCGTGGGTGCCGGCGCGGGTGCGGGGTCGGTTCAATGCGCAGCGGATGATGGTGGGCCAGATATGCGGTGTGTTTGTGGCGGTGGCGGTGGGGTACGCGCTGGATCGAGGGGCCAACTGGGGGGCGGAGCGTATGCGCGTGGTGCTCGGAGTGGTTTATGCGTTCGCGGCGGTGGTGGGGGTGATCGATCTGCTGTTGCATATGCCGGTGCCGAACACGCCGGAGACGACGAAGCCACACCTGAAGATGGGCACGATTCTGCTCCAGCCGCTACGCGATGCGAACTTTCGAAAGTTCCTTGGGTTCACGGCCACCTTCACGTTTTCGGTGGGTTATGTGGGGCAGTTTGTGAATCTGTATGTGCGCGATGTGGCATTGCAGTATGTGGAAAATCGGTTTCTGGTGATGAACACGATGCTGGTGGCGATACCGATTCTGGTGTCGGTGTTCGGATACAAAATATGGGGTCGGTTGATCGATCGACTCGGCAATCGGCCGGTGTTGATCATTTCCGTAACCATGATGGTGCATGGGGCGATCAGTTGGATGTTCATCACGCCGACGCATTGGTGGTTTGGTTATGCGACGATCACGGTGGCCATGCTCGGCTGGCCGGGCATCCTCCTGGCGCAGTTCAATGTGCTGCTGAGCATGAGCGAAAACCGCGGGGACAGCCATGCCGGGACGGCCTACGTGGCGGTGAACAGTGTGGTGGTGGCGATCGCAGGAACGTTGAGCGGATTGTTCGGCGGGGTGATCGCAGAACAACTCGGCGACGACTGGCAAATGGTCATCGGCGGGTTGCCCATCACCTATCACGGAGTGCTGTTTATGATCTCCGGTGGGTTGCGTCTGCTATCGCTGCTGTGGTTGATCGGTCTGGAAGAACCGACAGCCCACTCGGCGCGCGGCGCACTGCGATACATGGCGGGCGAGTTGTATTCGAACGTGCAGGCGTTTGTGTTCATGTCATCACGGGTGACGGGCCTGGCCGGCCGGTTGAGCCGCATGACCTACCGCATCAACCCCCGTCCCCCCCGCTCCCCGAAGGAGCCCCCAGAAGTATACGCTCTGGCACAGCCGACACGGTGAGCAGTATCAGTGATGACGCACGGCCACCCCTTGCCCTCGGGATGTTGCGTGGAGGCAACATGCGATGCGATCGGCCTGTGGATCACGCTGGCCTGAGTTTTGCTGCAACCATAGATCATGCAAGCAGTTGCACACATTTTGGGCAGGCCTGTGTCTCGGATGGCGCGCCGATTGGTCTATCGCATGGACGATGAGAGCCGCGATAACCATTTTGGGTCTGATGCTCCTGCTAACCGCAGGTGGTTGCGCCCGCCATGCTGCGTACCATCCGCAAGTGCTCGCAGGCGAGACGTTCACCATCAACGGGCCGCAACTCATTGTCGACACTGCACTTCTGCAACAAGCCCAGGCTTCGCATTCGCCGGGAACCTGGCAGGACAGCCGCAACGATGCCTGGTTGAACGTGCGTCGAAACGCCCCCCGGGGCGAATCGGTGCGGTATGTCGTGTTTACCGAAGACCGGGTGCAGACATTCGGCGGGCGGGTGCACGATGTGCATCGGCGCATCACCTATTCCAGCCGGTCGGGGCAGATCGTTCGTTAGACTTACAATCGTCTAACCACTTTCCAAATCACCACTTGACGTTCTGGATCGGGCATGGCATACTGTCGATCGGTTGGTTGATCCGCAGGCACAGGCTGCGGCACACACATCTGGGGGCTGATAACAGCTTGCACGACGAAATTCATCTCTTGCGTACTGCGAAGGGACTGCCATGGCGACCGTGACCAAAAAGGAACTGATCGATCGCATTGCCGACGCCACGGGCGTCAAGCGCGTCGTGGTGAAGAAGATATGTCAAAGCTTCCTCGACAGCATCATCGTCGAGCTTGGCAAAGGCAACCGTTTGGAGTTCCGTGACTTCGGTGTTTATGAAGTCAAAGAACGTGCTGCTCGCATGGCGCAGAATCCCAAGACCCTCGAGCGCGTGCACGTACCGCCCAAGCGCACGGTGAAGTTCAAGGCTGGCCACCTCATGAAGGAGACCCTGGCTGGCAATCAACCTGCGGCCGCGCTCGACTTCGGCACCCCAGCCCAGGCCCCAGCCAGCGAACAGCCCCAGGCATAACCAACGCGTCATGAGCGATTGGCGCGAGCAACTTCGCAAGCAATCAGAACAACGTCAGACCAATAACCAGGATCGTCACCTGCGTGCGGTTGATCGTTGTGCGTTGCGCATCCAGCGCGATGGTCGGTCACTGATCAACCTGGCATCAAATGATTACCTCGCGCTTGCCTCACACCCGAAGTTGCGCGATGCCGTGATCGAAGCGGCGCGTGTGCATGGTACCGGTGCGGGAGCGAGTCGGTTGATCACCGGTCATCTTGCCTTACACGAACAGGTCGAACAGCGCTTCGCGGAGTTCAAGCACGCTGAAGCTGCGTTGTTGTTGCCCACCGGCTACATGGCAGCGCATGCGGTGTTAACCAGCCTTGCCGGGGAGGGTGATCTGATCTGCCTGGACAAGCTTTGCCATGCGAGCCTGATCGATGCCGCGATGGCCAGTGGTGCGCGCGTTCGCACGTACCCACATGGCAACACCGAGAAACTCGCACGACTTCTCGCGCGATACCAGGCACAACGCAAACTCATCGTCACCGACAGTGTGTTCAGCATGGATGGTGATTGTGCCGATCTGCCCACGTTCTGCGATCTGCGCGATGAACACAACGCACTGCTCCTCGTGGATGAAGCGCATGGCACCGGTGTGCTGGGGGAACACGGCACGGGGTTGGCTGAAGCGCAAGGTGTCGTCGATCGCATGGACGTGGTCATCTCCACCGCGAGCAAAGCGCTCGGATGTTTAGGGGGCATTATTTCGGCCGATCAACTCATCATCGATGCCATCGTGAACAGCGCCCGTTCATTCATCTACACCACGAGCATTCCCCCCATGCAAGCAGCGGCAATCGACGCCGCCCTGGCGGTGGTCTGTGAAGAGCCGGAACGTCGCGAGCGGTTGCGGGACTTGTCAACGCGCCTGCGCCGTGCCTTCAGG